>JAPKGD010000180.1 GCA_026648125.1 Bdellovibrionales bacterium
TATTTCTTACCAGCAATGGTATCGAGTCGGATCCAAACACGAGCAGCCAGGATTGACCGGGCTGGCCCATTTTTTTGAGCATTTGATGTTCAAGGGCACGGCCAAATATCCCGGCGATTCCTATTTTCGTCAGGTACGTTCTAACGGTGGGTCGGCCAACGCATTTACCACGAGAGATTTCACCGGATATTATGTCAATCTCCCCTCAGATAAGTTGTCTCTCGCGATTGATCTCGAGTCGGATCGCATGCGCAATTTGAATTTTGATCAGAAACAAATTGATTCAGAAAGAGAAGTGGTCAAAGAAGAACGCCGCTTTCGAGTGGACAACGACGTCTCGGGGACTCTCGAGGAAAAATTATGGCGAACGGTATTTAAGGTTCACCCTTACCACTGGCCAGTTATCGGTTCGATGGCGGACTTGAATCGCGCGACAATAAATGACATGAAGGAGTTTTATCGCATTCACTACGCGCCCAACAATGCCGTTGTTGTGGTGGTAGGGGATTTTTCTACGGGAGAGGCGCGAAAACTGATCGAGAAGGCCTATGGCGCTATTCCAGCTCAAGCTGTCCCCGAGACAAAAACGGTGATTGAGCCCGAGCAGTTGAGTGAACGTCGAGCTGTGATCAATAAATCCGTACAGAACACTACGGCTGTGGTCGCTTACCGCTCGGTGGCCAGTAGCACTCCAGATATGTATGCCCTTGATTTGGCAGCAAGCATTCTCGGTGGAGGAAATTCAAGTCGTCTCTATCGTCGGCTTGTCTATAAGGCTCAATCGGTAAGCTCCGTATCTGTGTCGTCTTATACTCCGGCAGACCCAGGGATTTTCCGCGTCTCTCTTTCTGTGAAGCCAGGGCAAAGCAGCGAGCCAATTTTTCAAGCCGTCGGTGCAGAAATTCGGCGACTTCGCACTGAATTGGTTACCGAAGCCGAGCTTGAAAAAGCAAAAAACTGGGTGATGAAGGATTACGTAGAAGCCCTAAAGACCATCTCCGGCAAGGCTAACGCTTTGGCAATTCACGAAATTTATTCCAGAGACTATCGCTCGATATTTGAAGACTTAAAAAAATATATTGCCGTTTCTCGTGAGGACATTAAGCGGGTTGCAGAAACTTATTTGCAGCAGAAGTCGAGAAACATCGTCATTGTACAAAACGGTCAGTCCTCGCAATCATCAGGCGAGAGCGAGGGTTCTCGCCAAGGAGGTGGGCAATGATTAAACTCAGCCGAATTTTGATGGTATTTGCCCTGGTCGGATGTGCAACGGGTTCGGGATTTTTTGCGCAGGGGTTTAAGCTGCGACCGTACCGAGATGTGACCTTAAAAAATGGACTTAAAGTGACTTTGATTGAAGATCAAAGTCTTCCGTATCTTTCTCTGGGGATGTTGATTCGTGTGGGGTCTACTCAGGATCCCGACTCGCAACGTGGCCTTGCCGACATGGTTGCGGAGCTTTTGGATAAAGGTACTAAGCGCCAGACAGCGACTGAACTTTCCGATTCGATGGCGCAATATGGTGGCGAATTCAACGCCAGTGCGGGCAAAGATGCGACGTATCTGACGGCGAGTGCGCTGTCATTTCATGAAGAAAAGATTATTAATCATGTGGCAGAGATCGTAGCCACTCCCTCATTTGCTGGTGTTGAAATCGATCGACTTCGCAAACGCAAACTTGCCCAACTGAAAGAACTTGTAGATGAGCCCGAGTATGTAACGGACGTGGCGTTTGAAGCGCTTCTTTTTGCGAAGCATCCTTACGGCCAGCCGTCACAGGGAACTGCCAAGGGAATTCGAGCGATCCAGAAAAAGCACATTGTGAAGCACTATCTTCAGTACTATCGCCCGAGCAATGCTCATCTTGCTGTGGTCGGAAAGCTTTCTCCCCAGATTCTGGAACACTTAGAATCAGCATTTTCAAAATGGGAAGATCGCCCAGTTAAACCCATCGAACGGTTGGCGTTTCCCGAGGTGGAAGGTTCAAAAATTTGGATCGTGGATAAGAGCGACCTGCAGCAGGCACAAATCCGCTTTGGTCATAAGGGGATTGCTCGAGACAACCCTGATTTTATAGCTCTGCGAACGGCTTCGGCTATTTTGGGCGGGGATTTTTCGAGTCGTCTTATGAATGAGATACGGGTGAAAAGAGGGCTTACGTATTCCATTCGATCGGGGTTTGACACTCGGCTCGGCGAAGGGCCCTTTGAGATTTCCACTTTCACTCGCCATGACAAAATCGGCGAGACGGTGAAAGAGGTTTTAAGGGTTGTGCGAGAATACCGTTATCAGGGACCGACCGAACAAGAACTCAAGGAAGTAAAATCCCTTCTGAAGGGGCAATTTCCTCGAGCACTTGAGACACCTGAATCGTTAGCATCGAATCTCCTTTATTTGCGCTTTTATGGAGTTCCGGACTCCTATTTGACCACCTACCTCAACAAGGTGGACAAGCTGACAACAGAAGAAATACGTCGCGTGATTAAATTGTATTTTCACCCGGAAAATTTAAAGGTCGTGGTCTATGCACCTCAGAGAAAGGCACTTCCTCAGCTTGAGGGAGTGGCTCCCATTGAAGTCGTACGACCGAGCCAATTTCAGTGATTTAAAGGAAAGGCCTGCCGCTCTGGAGGGTGGGCTTTAAGGGCGAGAGTTTTGATCTCAGCGGCTTCTCCGTCAGAAGCCGAATTTGCCATGCGCTTTTCAATTCTTTGAACGGCCTCAGTGAGAGTCTCGAGTTGATCCTGGATTCGATTGAGTTTTAGATACCAAGCGAGGAGTTCGCGGGCGGAAAGTATGATAGTGAGCAGAAACAAGGTGGCCACAATTGCCAAGCTTGCCGCAGACAATCCGCTCTCGCGAAGATTGCTTCCCATCTCCATCAGCTGACCCATAATATTCTCCATTTCGGCCCCTTTTTACACGGTGCGGCGCTATTGTCCACCCCTATTTTTAGATTTTACCTGCGAGTTAAAGCCCAAGCCAAGACCAGTGCGAGTCCAGCCCCTAAAATCCACCAGGACAGTGGAAAGCGAGAGATTCCTTGAGGTTTTTGGTCCAGAGGGGGGTGAGGTTGAGCCTCGGGAGGTGGAGTGGTGACGATGGGTCCTTTGGGGCCTTCCTCGTGCTGGGCATCGGCCTGAGGCCGATTGTTGAGAAAGCGGAGCGAAGGCCGAAGCGAAGCGAGGAGCGACTGATAGGGGGTACTTAGGCCCTTTTCAAAATTGAGGTTAAGTAAGACCGTGTATTGATTTTTGCTCGCGGTGAGGTAGTAGGAGTAAAAATCTTTAATCTCAGAGTTCAAGTAAAGGGCTTCGGCCCACTCCGTTCCATTGCTGGAGATACTTCTTTCCCACTGGAGCTTAGGCGTAAGAGTAACGCCTTTTGATACCGTGATAGGCTTCTTTTTTAAAAGGCTCTGACGGAGGGCTGCGGGGTGATCTGCTGGGCTGGCTTGTTTAGCTGTCAAAATAAGCGTGGCCCGATTGAGTTCCTTTGGCGTCGTTGGTCGGCAAGCCCAGCTGGTTTCAATTTGCTCACATTTCCAGCCGGAAGGGAGATCAAGCTCAAGATAGGAGGTGCGAAGAGTTTCTCCCGAACCCACCCGGGGAAGAAGAGCAATGAGCGCGATTTGCAAAATAATACTTTTCAATTAGCGCTTCCTTGGTTTCCTACGGGATCGCATAAAGAGATAGCCACCAATGGCCGCAATGATCAGCCCCAATCCCATCAATTTTTTTAATTTCTGCTTTCCGGCACTTGAATCCTCAAGAGGTAAATTGTCTCCCGAAACAAGCATTCCTGGGGGGATAGGGCCACCTCGAGATTCTTTTCCTGTTCGAGCTCCGACCATTGGTCCCCGCCCGAGGGTGTCTCGAGTCGCCGTGACCCTCAAGCTATCAATGGCACGAATAAAATCCGCGCTGTATTTGGAAAAGTTAGAGCGATGGGCGCTGAAGGTGACCAATATGGCGATCCGATCTTTGACCGTTGCCAAGTAGCGAGTGTAGTAGGTCGACACTTCGCTACCCATATGTAAACCATCGATCCAGTTGTGGTTGTTAATTGTTCTTTGTTGCACGTGAAGGACTTTGGAGGGAGTGGGGGTTCCCGACTTCACGGGAAGTAAGCGCGGCTCCTTGAGGCGAGCAGTGTATTGATCAAGACTGTCTGTCGGACCAACTTCTTTAGCGGTGAGGACAATGATCGCTTCTTTCTGCTGACTTTTTTCAAACACGCTGACGCAAAGCCATTCTGTTCCTTCGCGGTTGCAATCCCAGTTTGGTGGTAACTCAAAGCTCACATAGGAATTGGAGAACAGTTTGGCTTGGGCCGCGGAAGCAAAAAAGAGGAAGAGAAGGGGCAGCAGAACTCGCATGTTGAAACTCCCGTAGATGACCTGAGGTGCGTAACAACATCATACGGGAGTTGAGTTCAGTTCGTGAATCGAAGCTTAATAGGACCCCGACAAACGGCTGGAAAAATCTAAATTACCTGTCGTAAGTGCAGATAGAACATCCATTTTCCTTCCTGAAGAGGTCACACCCAATAAGCTGGACACGTCTTGGCCGCGACTCAAAATCACCGCGCGGACTTGTTCGGCTGTCGCCGTGGGGCTGAGTGCCCATATTTGGGCCGCAAGACCGGCAACAAGGGGTGTCGCCATTGACGTGCCTGACATGGAGGCCATCAGTGTACCCGCGGGGTTATCTAAGTAGCTCGAAGTGAGTTTTTCCTCTTCGTCACCGCCATAGGTGGCGATATCCACCGAGTTTGCGCCATAGTTCGAGTACAGGGTGAGGTGGTCCTTTCTATCGATGGCGGCCACGGTGAGAATATTTTTGTTTTCAAAGGTAGACGGAAAATGAGCGAACTCATCGGTGTTCACTCCAACTCCCGTCATCGGATGTCCATTCCCTGAGGCAACCACCAAGAGAACACCTTTTTGTTCCGCATAATTTACGGCGTCGACCACTTCTGGGTTTGGCCCCTCGTAGGTCCCCAAAGACAGATTGATGATTTGTACGCCCCGATCTACGGCGTAGCGAATGGCGGCCGAAACAGAGGCCGCGTCCCCGCCAAAGGCACCGAGCGCCTTTACCGGAAGAATTTTTGCATCCTTTGCTAGACCAAATATGGACGATGCTGCAAGTCCCGCAACATGGCTTCCATGTCCGTAGTC
>JAPKGD010000181.1 GCA_026648125.1 Bdellovibrionales bacterium
TGCCGCTAGTACCAGGGTGAAAACGGCGGAAAGAAAAAACATTGTACCGACCCAAAGCCCAAATCGGCATTCGTTCAAGGCCGGAAGTTCTGGCCTGACCTCGGATTTACCGGGCAAAAGAAGCCGTCGGGACAGGTAACTGAGGGCGACACCGCTGACGTAGATAATCAAACCAAGATTATGGCGGGGCTCATTGAGCAACGGGACGTAATTCACCAAAATCGCTCGCGTATGCTCTGAGGGAAATGCGGTGACCATAAGCAGAACGCCGACGATCGCCAGCAGAAAGCCTGCGATTTGTTCCCATGAATTTTGCCCTGCATGGTTGTCGGGTTGCGCGGTAAGCATTGATAGACCAAGGGGAATGGACGTGAACCAAACCAAAGTGGCCAAATTTACATGGACGACGAGGCACCAGCGGACAATTTCAATCTGCCCCACCCATTCTTTAACCATGGGAAGCTTGGCCGAGGTTATTACAAACGCCAAAGCGCCGCTAAAGAGCAGCGACATGGCACCGAAGGCCATCCAAGCTCTCCCCATACCTAGTTTACCCCCTCTTTAAGTATCAAACTTGTCTGATCTGCGCTGATATCAACCAGTGAAGCGCGCCCGGATCGTGCGTTGATCAGTGATGAAAACTCGAAGCTCTCTCCCGCATGGTCGCCATCAGCCAGTGGGGTAAACTGAATTCGCACCTGATGAGCGCCTGGCGGCAGTGCCAAGTTTTCATCCACATAAATCGGTCGGTCGTGTCTTAGTCCTCCAGGTTGAACCACCTTGTTCACCCGCTCGAGGCCGCCAACGTCTACCACTAATCGATAGCTGAGCGGTTGATAATCACATATTTCAGGTGGCTGCATATGGCGAGGAAGCTGAGCTTCTTCCTCCGAAGTCTTTGCTCGGCAGGTCTTTATCGATTGCCCGGAAAGCCGCCAACTGAGACGCAAATAGCCGTCCTGGGGGCCAGAGCCCAAGTCAATTCGGCTGAGTGCAAACGTGGCAAGGAGCAGTCCAAAGCCCGAGAGAAGAGCCAAAATCGGCCGGGTGAGCCGAGAAGGGGCTGGCGTCTGATTTGTGATCGCCCAGATTTCGCTAAAAAATGAATTCTCTTCCCCGTCTCCTACCGCGTGGACGGTCAAACGGCTTTTGTCAAATTGAGGTGAAAACGGGGGCTCACGCCTTCCCGAGACCCGATCGGATAAGAGGAGAAATCCATCACGAGTCGAACAGTTGCGATCCGGGCAAGCCGCGACGGCAATGCGCTCGAATCCTTCAGCTAGGTGCTCAATGGTGGCATGATGAACGGTGCCCGCACACGTCACTGGATAGACGTCGAAGTCAGTTCCAGCTCCGGAAGCGAAATTTTGAATGTTTCGCAAAACCACGGGCTGATTTCTGCAGCCGATAATCAGCATTTTCTTACTTTTAGACTCAGGTTGCGCCTTAAGGGCGGCGACAAATTTTTTCGCTGCATTGATTTGGTCTATGCCTCGTCGATCAGGCGGCCCGATGGAAAGTGGTCCGCAAGAAGCCACACAAAGCCCACAGCTGACACAAAGAGCCGGGTTGACCATGGCCACTTCGTCGGAACCCTTTCCAATCAGGCGCGGGGTCATGCTGATGGCCTCATACGGGCAGTCCTTTACGCATTGAACGCATCCGTGACAGCGTCTCTGGTCATTGAAGGAGGGTTTGGAGATTTCCTTCTTTGGGGGCCGAGAGAGGAGCGGCACGGCCACAAGAAATCCAAAGAGAAGAACGGAGCCGGCCAGAATGAGACCTGGCGAAGATTCCGACCAGGAAAGCCAAAAATTGAACAGCCAGTCATAGGGGGCATCGGATGGAATTTTAAGGAGATCCGCCTTGCGGCCGAGGGGGGCTGCCCAAATTATTGAAATAAAAATGAGCAATCCGGTGAAACCATAGGTGAGTCGGGGGTGGGGAAACCAAACGCTTCTGGCCAACTTTTTTGTGTGGACCCAAACCCCGAAGATCATGCCCAGGGGGACGACGATATGGAGAAATAAGTTCAAGAAGAAAAAGGAGGCCGGGGGCATCGGCATGGAGCCCGAAAATGACCGGCTAACCGGGTCAGGAAACAAATTGAGCGTGTCAAAAAGGCGAGCACCTGCTACCGCGATCGCTTGAGCGGCCTCGTCCCAGACCATCACATATCCGGTCCAGCCCGAAATAAACAGAAACACCAAAAGAATTACGCCTGTGATCCAAGCAAAGGTGCGCGGCCCCCAAGATCTACCCATGGCCATCATTCTGACGATATGAACGGTGACCGCCACGACTGTGGCGTCCGAGGCATAGCGGTGTAGGGTCCGAATCCAGCGCCCCATCCAGACCTGGTTATGGATATCCACAACGGACTCATAGGGCTCACCGAGTCGGTAGAAAAACACTAGGTACAAACCGGTAATGGTCACGATGGTCATTAACAACACGGCAATGGTGCCACTGCGGTAAAGCGGATTGTAATCCGAACCAAAAAGACGATTACAAACCCGATCAAATGGCGCGATTAGAAGCTGGGCAATTTTTTGCATCATAACTCACTTCTGGGCGAATAAGTTTTGAACCCTCTTTGCTCCTTGGATGATCCAAGTCATGGGTGCGTTGCTAAATCCATACGCGATTCGTCCATTGGGCTGAATGACATAAGTCAGTGAAGGGTGGGCGATGTCCCCGGTCTTTTCATCCCTTTGCCATGGCACATTGAAAGCGGTAAGCGTGTCGGTAACTTTTTTGATTTCTCCGGAGAGGACGTGTGCAGAGGGCGGAAGATTCCACTTAGCCGCCATGCTAGCCAAGGCTCTGGGCGTGTCTCGCCATGGGTCGAGAGTGATGATAAGCAATCGAGTTGAGTCCGGGTCAAGGTCCCTCAAGATGCGCGTGCTTTGTGCCACGATTGCCGGACAAATGGTTTTGCAGTGGGCAAAGGCGAAGGTCACGATAAGGGTCCTGCCACGTAGCCCGTCAAGAGATTGGGGTGCTCCGTTTTGGTCAATTAGTTCAAAACGGGGCGCGGGCTTATCGAGTATAGCGTAGTTTTCGGGCAAGTCCTCTCCCGACAGATTTTCGTAAGAAATTTTGGCGAGTTTTTGACCTTGATAGATTTTTTCTCCAACCCAGTTGATGTGCCAACCGAAGGCAAGACCCACGGCAAGAAGTAGGGCTCGCCCAGCAGGTAGGCGGGCGAGCCATTGAAGTGATTCCCCAACATGGTGGCCCCAGGCAAAGGCGATCGCGATTAAAAAAGATAAAGGTGCCAGAACTAACAGAATCCATCCCGACGCATCGGGAAGCCCTGATTCCATTTGTCCAAAACAGGCAACGCGAGCGGCTTCAAGCCAATCCTGACTAACGACGGGGATGGGGGCAAAAGCAAAACCCCACCACCCCGCAGTCGTCAGCGTCCAAAGAGCGAGAATCGACAAAGCCGTAGTCCGCTCACGGAAAGACATTATCCCACCTTCCAGACAAAGGAGAGAATCTTCCAGTTTACGAAGTAATAGAGAACAAAGCAGGCCAGGAAGATAAATACCAAAACCATGGTGCCGCGAGCACCGGTTTCGTGGACTGCGGCGACGTTCGCCCCCTGATGCACCTGGGAGGGGAGTTTGAGTACGCCTTGGGGAATTCCACTCGCTCGGGTTTTGATTGCCTCCACGGTGAGCGGCTTGCCAAAGAAAACCGTGGCCACGGCGATCGCCACAAAAGCGAGGGCGCCGGTCGCCGCAAGTAACCCGCCAATGGCGAAAAACACCTGGACCACGTTAATCACCGGGTGGAATTCAACGCCAAACGGCGCATTTGAAAAAGAGATGTCCCAGTGGCGGCGGGGGACACCAAAAATTCCCATATAAATCTTAGCCATTGCCATAAGCGAAATGCCGAGGCCGAACATCCAGGGCTGAAATTTAGCAAGTCCCCAAAAGGCCACCCGCTTTTGAAATATCAGGGGCAGGACGTAATAGCTGACGGCCATAAACGCCAAAGCTGTGCCGCCGGCCACGGTCGCGTGGAAGTGCCCAGGCAGGCGCATGGTGTTGTGTGCAATGATATTGATTTGCTCTGTTCCAATGGTGACTCCAGTAATCCCGCCAAGGAAGCCGAAGATCACCACAGAAAGCGCCATTCCCGAAAAGCCGGGATCACTCCATGGGGCCTTTCTGAGCCACTCAAAACGACCCGAGGTGAAGCCGCGCAGGCGCTGTCCGATTTCGATGCCGGCGGGAACGGTGAAGCCGTGAACCATACTAGCAAGAACCGCGAGATACATCGCATAGCTGGTGTTCCAGACTTTCCAAGCCGGTCCAAAACCGGGATCAACCAAGAGGTGGTGAGCGGAAGCCATCGAGATAAACAAAATGTATAACACGAAGGCCGTTCGGCTGACCTTTTCGTTAAGGACGACCCCGCCGACCGTCAGAGCTCCGAGCAGATACCAGATGGAGACCATCGCTGCTACATTGATCTGCTGCGAGGAGTGCCCAAGCGCCCAAAACAAAAGGCGATAGAGTTGAGCATCGAGGTCGATGAGTCCGAGCGACCAGAGGAACGTGGGGATATAAGTCGCCGCTCCGTGAACCAAGGTGATCGCGGCGATAATCGCGGCCGTAAGGGCGCCGAAGGTGACCAAAGGAATGCTTCCTTCGTAGGTTCTTTCACGTTTTGCAACGGTCAAAGAGGCAAAAAAGAGGCCTGTTACGCGCACCTCGGCGCCCGCGGGAACGTGCAGCACGCGGCGCATGCGGTGCATCTGCAGCGGGTCGGTGATCGTGGTGTCGAGCGCGCCGGCCTGCACGCCCGATGCGAGACCGATGCTGCTTTGGCCATCGCGCACCTGCAGGCCGACCCACTGGCCTACCTTTTCGCTGAGCTCGACGACATCCCCGGGACGGACCTGGAAGGACGGGATATTCACGCGGCGCCCATTGACCAACACGCCGTTATGACGGACAACCTGACGCGACTCGGAGCGCGAGGCGCCGAAGCCCATGCGATAGGCCACCGTATCAAGACGGGATTCGAGCAGTTGCAGAAGATTCTCGCCGGTCACGCCCTTGCGACGGTCAGCCTCTGCATAAACCTTACGGAACTGACCTTCCAGGACGCCATAGATGCGGCGGATTTTCTGCTTTTCACGCAGGTGGACACCATAATC
>JAPKGD010000182.1 GCA_026648125.1 Bdellovibrionales bacterium
CTGAGGACAAAACTATACCTCAGGTAGCTATAGATTTGGGGATGTCCTATTCTTCATTAACCCATACGTTTAGAAAATATTTTGAAATCTCGCCAACAGAGTATCGGGCACAATTGCGTTTATTCTCATCGATAAGTCGAATTTTAAATGATGGAATGTCTGTAACAGAGTCCTGTTATGCCAATGGGCACTCTGACTTCTCGTCATTCTATCGCAAATTCAAAAAGAGCTTCTTGGCCAAACCCAACCAGTTCGTTTGGCAGAAGAGAGACTTGACGGCGGAGGCTTTAAGTATAGAGGCACCGATAAAATTCGATGAACCTGGGAGATTGGTGCTTCGCGACTAGAGCGTACTTTTACTATTCTCACTTGGGCCAAGCCAGACCCTCGCGCTGTGTGTAAGGGTTAAGTCCATTCTGTACATCCTGTAGTGAGTTCACAAAAAACCTGACAGATGTTCAAAATTCCCTCACTCGCGAGACCTGTGACTATGTAATCAGATCCTATCCAGTCCCCAAAGCTCATGTCTCAATCTGAGACGTCCAATTCAATTCAGGGGCCTAGCCAGCGAAATTGGGAGGAAAGCCTTCTGGCTTGGGAATTGAATCAGTTGGCGTTAGGTGTGGATGCAATTCCAATAGAGGGGATAAAAATGCGATCAATTAAGCGTAACCTTACCATTATAATGAGTGCGTCAGCTTTAGTAGTTCTCTTTCAAAACTGTGAAGGGGCTGGATTTGATGCCGCTGGAGATCGCCAGACGGCTTCTTCTGGGCGCAATTCAAACCCACTAATAACTGACTCTACATCGGATGATCAAGGCAACTCAGGTGGCGGTGACACCAGTGGGAGCGCGAGCTCTTCTGGCAACGATTCAGGCGACCCGGGAAGCTCTTCTGGGAGCGATGAAAGTTCTTCAGCTGGCGATGAGCCCGCTTATGATTGTAATGAGGCACTTAGCTTTTTGGGTTGGAACAACGCCAATACCACACTTCGCCTGACATTTGCTGCCGGCGCAGTACAATCCTATTTCACCTCCGATTATACGAACTTTTTGCGTGATCGATTTATTGTCGCAATTGAAGGCCCTGTAAGGCCCTACGCTCCCGCTGACGAAGCCGTATCTCAGAGAGTATTTGCGAGCCAGTCTGATATTAGCTTTCGACTGGTTTCTCTTACCGGAGGCTCGGCGGTTTCTATACCCGCTGCATTGATGAAGAATAATGCCTCTGTCGGAACCAAAGAAGAATTGCTGCTTCAGGCGACCAACACGCTGAGTTCAAAAAGAACTCGTCTCACGACTCAAATTGATCGGAGTGTCTTTGAGGCCACTCGTTCTTTAGGCGTGGTTGAGCTTCAAATTTACTGTAAAGGACAGCTGGTAAATAAGGCAGTGCAAGACTTAAGAGTTTTAGACTTTGATATGGATAGCCGCTATGTCAAATCAAGCCGAGGCGATACTTATATCACTGTAAATGGAAACCAATATCGGGTTGCCCGAGAACTTCCAGCTCATCTTGCTCCAGAAGTAAAATTGAGCTGCCCTTTAAATATAGCCGCTGGTGGTACGGGACAGTGTTCATCGTCAGCCATTGGTGCTTCGTTGCTCCAGTGGTTTGTCAATTTGGATCAACTTGAGGGTGCAGATAATCTTTCTTCTGTTACTGCTCAGAATGCCCAAGTGGGCCGCCATCTCATTCAAACAAAGGTTGAATATGCCGATGGTCGCAAGGCGAGAAGTGCTATTCAAGTCATAGAAGTTAAGTAAATAATATTATTCTCTATATCACTGCGGGCTTAAGTTAAACTTAAGCCCGTTTTTAATGTTGCTAGTGGCAAGGGAGATGTTGTGTCTGATTCAAAGGGATTGCAGGAACTTTTGAAATTTGAAAGACTTGCTCCAAGTCTCCCTGTTTCGGATATTCAGAGATCGCTAAAATTTTATTCTGAAACACTTGGAATGAAAATTGTCTTTGAAAAAGGCAATCCCGTGATCTTTGCCATTCTCGTGAAAGATGCAGCCGAACTTCATCTGATGCTCGACAAGAATCATTTGCCGACGGAGAGAAATTTGGTGCACCTCATGGTGAACGATGCCAAATCGCTTTATGAGCATCTAAAGAATTCCAAGGTCAAAATTGTTAAAGAGCTTGAAGATGCCGATTATGGGCTTCGCCAGTTTGTTTTTGCGGATCCTGATGGAAACCGAATAGACGTAGGGCAAGAAATCTAAGTGGTTGACGTCTTTCCTCAGGGACCTTCAAAGAGCCCATTCCATAGGGAGCTCTAACGACCTGGTTAGCCTCTATATCTCTAAATGGCCTTATCTTACGCGGGATTGGGTGTGCCCGCAGCAGTATCTTTGACCCAGCCTGGTCCAAAAGACTGGGGGCCCTTGAAAGAGCGTATATTGGGTAATCGCACAATAATTTTTTACAAAGGGTATCGCATACCTGAGAGTTTGAGCGTAAAAGTACAACTCTAATAGGTTTTGACCCATGTGAAACATGTCATACTTAAGGAGAGATGATTTTATGAGAACAACGATTTTATTCTTAGTTGCTTCATTGGGCATTTCGACAGCATTCGCCAGCGAGGAGAGCTGCAAGATTAATCTTTGGGATAACGGCAAGCGGGATGCCATCGTCAATGCATACAAAGTCATTCTCACTCAGAAGGGTTATGAGCCGGTCTATGATGATTCTGCCGAATTGAGTTTGGCTGTTTCTCAGGCGGGTTTTGCAGAGACAGGCTGCAATGATGGTGGATTTTTTGGTGATAAGAACTTTAAGAGGGTCAACGCTTGCGCTGAGATCAGAGCGAAAGGTAAAGTCATAGATTCAATTCTTGGGGCCGATATCCAGACAGAGTCAACCAACTTTAATAGCCCTAAGGTTAAGAGAATTTCATGCGCAACACTCGATGGAGCTCTTCTGAACGTCATCGCAAAAGTTCCTAATTGTGCACAGTTACAAGCAATGCTTTCCAAATAGGCTTGGTCATACCTCTTGGCGGCGGGGTTGCCAGCCCAATCCCGCAGAGGTAGGACCGTTTTATGTCCTTGTAGGACTTTTGAATCCCCCGTTCCTGCAATGGGAGTATCCTTGAGCGGCATATAAATTGCTCTGAGTGGGTCTTCTTTGGACCTAAACCTGAGGACCTATGCCGCAAATAATGAAAGCCTTTTTCTCAATTCAATTGATTCTTGCGCTGCAGATCAGTCCTGCTCACGCCGGGCCAGGTCTGTGCCAGAGGATTATCGAGCTTTCAAAATCCAGCCCTTCGCTGGAATGGCTGGTAAAACAGGCTGTAGACAAGACCTTGGATCTCATGGCGGTCCGTCATGGCCTCCCTAAGTACCTTAAAATCATTGAGGAATCTCGCCAAACTGGGAGCTATTTGGAATATAGCAATTTTGGTGAAATGGGATTGGCCGAATTGGGGATCTCGGTACGTTACAATCGAGAAAATTTTGCGTCCCTACGAACGGGGCGGCCCCTAATTATTATAGCCAATCATCCTCTTGGAATTGCCGATGGGCTCACATTGCAATATATCGCGGGCCGATCCCGCCCAGGCACTCCATCCATTCTCTATTTGGCGCGATGGATTGAAAAGCTTTTGCCCCACGCCGTTTATGGTGATGAACATCATTGGGGTACCGCCATTCCAGTTGATATAAACACGCCCAAAGAATCTGACCCGGACTATGAAGCAAAATTAGCGGAAGTGAAAGCCTTTAACTCCTCTTGGACCCGAACAAGTTTAAGAATTTTAAAAAGTGGCGGTGCATTGATTATCTTTCCCGCAGGGCACGTGGCCTCCATCGATGAGAGCGCCGGAAAATATCCAGGCAATGTTTTCGATGCTCCGAACTCTTGGCAAGAGGGTTTTTTAAATCTGGCCCGCCTTGGAAAAGCAGATATCGTTTTTGCGGATGTTCATAGCGTCAACAGTGAAGCCTTCTACAAAAATCGAAAGCGCTTTGGTGGAGGGGACAAAGAAAGAATTATTTGGTTTTTAAAGGAGTCTGCTGCCAAAAAGGACCAAAATATCGATGTGTATTTGTCTCAGCCGAGGAGCCTACAGGAAATATATAAATTGCTATCAGAAACCTACGGACACTCTCTCGAAACTCTTGAGGCCAATCCACAGCTAACGGCTGAGTTGATGAGGCAATTTACTCACAATCTTTCTGAATTGAAACCACAAGAGCTGGACACGACGGATACGCCACAAAAGAAGTCTGGGCAAAAATAGTTCTGATGACGATTCTAATAGAAACTTAGGTTACGGATTATTCTGCTGATACTATCAAATTGAAATCTGAGGCATTGGCTATGGCCTATTGGCTTTACGATGCCGCCTAACGAAAGCCAGAGCCTATTCTTTTAATCTATCTATCAGACCTTTGACGACTTCTAGGGCCTCATTGAACGCCAAATCTCTGGCTTTGGAGACCTCATTTGGCGAAATATCAACATCTCCATCTGAACCGCAATACATGCTTAACATTTTAAAATATTGGATTTGCCTATTGGCAAGAAGCTTTAACTCTCCCTCACCTAATTTTGAGGATAGCGACTGTAGTTTACGCACTTCCAAGTTAAGAGATTTACTTATCTGCACAAATCTGGCTTTTTCAGCCTTTAACATGTGGATGTTTTTTTGCTTCTCAATTTTCTTTATTGAACGAAACACTCTCAAGTCGATCTCCCAAAGCTTTTTTAGAATCTCATCAATTTCTGGGGCGGCTTTTTCGACAGGCATTGGTCTCCTCTTTCTGACAACTTATCGGCAGGGCGCCGATTGGTACGTCTTAAACTTAGAGTGTGATGGTAGGCTAGCACAGACAAAGCCCGAGTCTAGTCCTAACCTAGAGTAAAATCATACCACCATTGCGAGTTTGAATTTAGAGGAAGGAGGGAGTGCTATTATTCTGAACCGAACAAGTGTCCTTCGATTTGTGTAAACAAAACGCATTATTCTAAGTATTCTCGGCTGCAAGGACTGCCCTACTATTTGGTTGATCGAGATGCCATACTACAGAATTCATTGGTCCAATCGACATGAATGTGACCATCGACGCATATTTGTTGGTTAGGTTTAACGTTAAATTGGAGTGATGAGATGGGCCCTATA
>JAPKGD010000183.1 GCA_026648125.1 Bdellovibrionales bacterium
ACCGCCCCGAAGACGCCGAAAAGATCGCCAGGAAGTTGAACTTCCCCATGCTCGTCAAGCCGCCGCACGGATACGCCAGCGTCGGCATCCGCCGCAACTCGCGCGTGACGAAAGAGCCGATCCATTTTCACCACTACCACGACATCTACTTGTCGTTCTCTCACCAGCGAAAGAAGCCTTTTCAGTCCTGGACGAGAATCAGTTCCGCCACTGAATCCGTGATCCACAATTTCATGTTCAATTCTCCAGCCTCGTGCTTCGCAGTATCTCCTGAGTTCGTGCACTTGTACTTCAGGATTCTGTCCGTGGTGAGATGTAGATACTCTTGAATAAGTAGCTATTCGCATAATTACCTCCAATTTTTAATATCGCTAGTTTTGAAACGGAACGCTCATTTTTTAAATCCCGTTGAAATTCGCAAAACCCAATTCTCAAAATGAGAAAAATCACATCTAAACCTTTGAACTCATTCGACAATATTTTTTTGCTCCTATTCCGTGCACAAAGACGAAATGGTCTTACTCTTAAAGACAGATGCAATTACGCATCAGAAAACTGGGCAAAGCCCAAGGGAGGGAAAATGGGAGAGACAGAAAAAACGAGAGGTGCCAGGCTGTACGCAGAGGCCAAAGTGCAGGAGCTGGTGGCGGCACGAGTGACCGGCAAGCCACTGCAGGAGCAACTTGCCGACGTCGTCCGGCGACTCGCAGAAGAGGGTGTCTCCCAGACAGAGGCACGACTGCTCCTCCAGCGTGTCTACAAACGAGACCGTCGCGAGCACAGCGCCGAGTTCCACAAACGCGTCCGAGCTGCGACTAAAGGCACGAGCCACTACGAAGTGAAAGTGCACGAGCGGGAGGGTCGACGGCAGAGACTCCAGGAGCGCCTGGAAAAAGCTGGGCTGCCAGAGCAGCGGGTTGCTCAGCTCCTGAACGTCCCTACACCCGGAAGAAAACCAGACCTACACTGACTAAGCAGCGGGCGCCACACGCGCCCGCTGCCACAGCCCTGTTCTAATTTGGTGAGAGTAATTTTCTGAGAACGTCTCGAAACGCTGCTTCTCGCGAGGCATATCTTGCAGTAAATACAACTTCGTTTGGAGCAGCCATCACAGTTCGAACGATGGACTTCATTCTCCAAAGAGTCATGTCGCTAGAAATTCCAACTATTCGTTTGAAATCGGCCTGAGATAGCGCCTGATGGTGTGTCATCAAATAGGCGGAAAAAATCCATTGCTGAAGTGACACGTGTGATTGATGCAAACTCGTCCCTGCCGTGATTGTTGTTTGCTTTCCGCAAGTACGACATTCTACAAGATCGCGAGATTTCAATTTCCAAACGTCGCGACCTAGACATCGGGCGCAGGTATACTTCCCGCCCGGCCATCTGATGGTGATTGCGTAGCGACTGCATTTCCTTTCAGTCGAAAATTCCAAAATAATGTCACGAAGCTCTTTAGGTGCTCTAGATGGGCGCATTTGCTCCATTATAACCTGAGCAATGTGTATTGATAATCTGATGTTTTTTATTCACGTAAGATATTGGTATTACATGCCTTTATACGTATTAGCGATGTCTTTCTGTTGTTCCTTGTTCGGTATTTTTGAAGGGCCGGTAAATACAGGGCGTGGGGCGCAGATTGCGTTCACCTTGTAGCTCATAGAGGAGAAAAAATGAAGTTTGACCAGCAGAACATCTTTGAAGAGTGGCGTAGGGAATGCCTGGAACTGAACGCTGAAAGGTTCAAGGCCACTGTAGGGCGCGAACTCCTGAGGGAGCTAGTTCGACGTTGGCAAGAGGCGTACGGTGATGTTCAGCTCCTACGAGAAATAAGAGAGAAAGTTGTTGCTGTGTTGAGCATCAAGTCGACACGGCCCGAACTGCGATCGAAGTACAAGGGTTGGACCGATCGGTTGGAAAAGGAGTTAATCGATCAGATCGAAGCGCGCTCTCAAAATTCCTTAAAGCTTGCTGGCTTTGCCAATCATCTCCTGAATTGGGCTATGTTCGTTGACTTCTGTCCTCTCAAGGAAGCTTGGGTCAGAGCAAAGTTCACCCACGAAGTTGTGGACCGCTTGACAAAGCACAATGCGAGCGTGGCGCAATTGTCTCGCAAGCCTCCACGTCCTGTTACAAACGAAGATATTGAATGGGAGTTGGTTACTTATTTTGTGAGAGTCCATCAGCGCTGGACCCCTCTCTCCGAAGAGTACGAGAACTTTCTATTTTCAGATGCCTACGCGGAACCAACGGAGCAGTGGCTACTCGAATTTAATTCCAAACCAGAACCAACTGAAATCCCTTTCTGGTACCAAGTTTGTCGCGAACAATTCCCTCAACTTTTCAGGGTCTACTGCGACCTTAAGGAGACCGATAATGAGCCGTCTTGAAAGAGAAGTTACCCGTCTTCAAGGCAATACTCCCTTGCTGATCCATACAACTGAGATCCCTAAGGATCTTCAAGGAAGACGTTGGGAGGTCCTACGAGAAGAGTACGAGGCGGCTGTATCAAGCGAAGCGAAAATTCTAACCTCAATTCTGAATGCAATTGTGACTCAGGAAAGGGTTTTTTACTGCATTACGCGAAACACTGTCCGCGACTTAGTAGCAAATGATCCTAACTGGAAAGACCGGAAACCCGGTTTCAGACAGGAGCGTTGGAAGTCGATCCTGAGACTTTTAATTTCATCAGGGCTTGGCACTCCAACTTATCCTGGCACTGGGCGAAGGCCGACGGTCTACCGTCTCGGCGATGATTGGGTAAATCTACTTGGATTCAGTGATTCGAAGACAGATCAGGAAACTGAAGTACTGGACTTTGTCGGAAACGCAATCAATGGGGACCGCAATGGGACCTAAAAGGGAAAAGCTACTTAGAGAAAAGCAAAAGGCAAAGCAAAGTAAGGGAAAAGGAAACCTACGGCGGCCTTCTTTTCTTCCTGGGTACAAACAAAGCCTTACTAACTTACCGATTCGACCAAACAGTTTTTGGCGATGGCAATTCCGCCATCACCACAGTCGCGCGGCCCAACCCGCGCAAGGAGGATTTATGAAAACAACCAAAATAGCTTCGGAAATGGGAGGAGGTGTCCGGTGAGCGCGAGAAAGGAAATAGATTTTTTCTCAAAGCCCTTCCGAGGGCCCGAAGGTCGACTGCTCGCGGTCGAATACCAAACTACAAGATTGAAAGGGGCAGGCTACCAAGTCTTAGACCGAAAAGGAAAGGACCGGGGCACTCGGTTTTGGTTTTTACTTCGCAAGGGAAAAAGAAAATTCCTGGCGTTGTTGATTCTTGAAAGACATCCAACCGACGGTTGGGTATCGGAGTGGCGCCACGAGGATGATGGATTTTATCGTCCGAACTGTCCTCTTTCACTGCTTAGATCAGTAGGCCAAAGGGCTCGAACGAAGCCGGGAAATTCATGGCGTAAAAGGGCTATGAACATCATGAGGGGTGTGGATGCGCGTTTGACCCGAAGTCGGCAACTTCGAAAGCAAGATCCACATGCTTGGGTTAGGTCGCAGCAGGTCCAAGCTCTTCATGTAGTTACTAGGAAACCGGTCGCTTTTCTTGAGCAGCTCAGCGACGAGAAACTCCAAAGCCATTATCTCGTAAAGCACATTTATATCGGGGGCACTCAAATTCTGCATGAGACACACGGGCTAAAGAAGCCTGCAGTAAAATTGAAGCAAAGTTTGGTTAGCTAATAGAACATCTGGCGGCTCCTGGTGTGGAGCCGCCGCCAACGCAATCGGTAGTAAGTTCTGTGAGCATTTTTTATGAAATCTGGTGATTATTGCGGCCCGAGATGGGGCTGTTATTGAGGGAGAGACAGAACAATGTATTGGCAAAAGCGTAAAGAACGTGGAGGCAAAGTGTATTTCAGCTTTGCCTATCATGATCCGGTGTTGGGACGGAACGTGCGCCTGCGCCGGAGCGAGGTCCCGTTTGGCATCGAGACCGAAGAGCAAGCCGATCAGTTTTGTCGATTGAAGGAGGCCGAGCATGAAGCCGCCCGCTTGCGCATTCAGAGAAAACTGGAATGGCGGAACAAGTTTTATGACTTTTCAAAGCTTCTCGAGCAGTTCACGGTTGAGATCAAAAAAATGGCGCCAAATTCATGGGGAAACTCGCTCTACTACTTAGAACATTATGCCTTCCCATTTTTCCTCGGCGAAAAGCAGTGCAACAACCTGAACAACTGGAGCGCCTTCTACGACGAGTTTCTCGAATGGCTCTTGACCTGCAAAACCTCGAAGGGTGATAGGCCAATCGCATATTCCACCAGGAATCACGTTGTCAGCGCTTTAAATTCATTTTTGGTCGTCATGAAAAGAAAGGGACAAGTGGCCGAGATTGAAAAATGTCAGAAATTTCCTGGTCACCTCCTGAAAATGAGGACGGCAGAGGATGTGCTATCGACTCAAGAGGCCGAGGCCGTGCATGAAAAGCTGAAGGAGATTAGCAAGGACTCGGCTGATTTCTTCTGGGTGTTGCTTCACACAGGCATGCGCTTGTCTGAAGGCCTAGGGCTTTCGCTCGACGATATTTATGAGGGCGAAGTCACCCACGAGGTTCTCAGAAGGCTACTGAAGCAAAGGGAATTAAATTCATTCGGGTACATCAGCCTTTGGTCACAGCTGGCTGAGAGCAATCATCCACGTGATGGCCACAAGGTTCTGCGAAAGCCGCTCAAGGGCCGTCGAAAAATCGATCCTTCGAGCGGGAGAACGATCCCGATTTTGGATAAGCGTGCATTCAACATTCTTGTCGCGAGATTCAACGATTGCAGCAATCAACATAGCAAAAAGGTATTTGGCGATGACCCTCGCGACTATTTGGTTTTTGACGGGCTGACCAAGGGGGCCTTTGCGTCGCATCTCAGGAGGGCCTATGAAGCCTTGTGCGAAAAGTACCGGCCCAAGTCAGCTCATTGTCTGAGACACACTTTTGCCACGGAGCTGGCGGGCATGGCCCTTGGAGACACCACGCTTTGCAAGAATGTTCTTGGCCACAAGGACGAGGAAACCACCCAACGGTACGTTCATCTGTTTGAGCAGATCAACCAGAAGGCCAAAATGCAGGGCCAACGCAAGCGAGGGATGCGTTTGGTTGAATGATTTAACTGACTTGAAGACA
>JAPKGD010000184.1 GCA_026648125.1 Bdellovibrionales bacterium
CAGGAAGCCCTTTTCCTTCAGGGAAACCCGCTTTACTGAGGAAATCTTTAGCCTTGGCGATGTTGTATTCCTTGTAAGGGTTTTTGAAGTTGGGGTCATAAGCTTCAACTTCTGGGGGAATAGGGCTGTGCGCGACAATGGCCCGACCATTATAGAATTTTTGAATTAAAGTGTCGGTGTCATAGGCCAGAGCAATTGCTTTACGCAGATTTTCATTCTTGCCGACCACCGGATCAAGCATGTTGAATGCGGTGTAGGTGACATCGGGCTCACGAGTAATCGAGAGTTTGATGCCCTTTTTCTGAAGCTCTTCTGAAGCTTTGTCATTTTGAACAGCAGAATCAAAATTGTCTTTTGGAATTCCCACGAAGTCGAGGTTGCCCTTCATAAAATTTAACCAACGAGGTTGGTCTTCAATGATCTCCTGAATGATAACTTTATCGACGAAGGGAATCTTCTGTCCTGCGTCCGCAAGAAAGCCATTCGCCTGATCTTCCGGAGCTCCTTCTGTGGGATAAGTCTGTGTTGTCCAATTCGGATTCTTGACAAGGACGACCTGACTGTTGCGAGTCCAGCTCTCAAACTTGAAAGGTCCGGTGCCCACGGGATGGTTCAAAAATTCTTTTCCATATTTCTCAACCACTTCTCGAGGAACAACCGAGGTGTATCCCATAGCGAGAACGTAATGAAGCTGGTAGTAAGGCTTTACGAGCTTGATCACCAACGTATACTTATCCGGAGCCTGTAGGCCCTCGATCGGAGTTGTATAGTCAGCCTCTTTCTTGCTGACCTTTTCACGCCATTCGTTCAGGCCCTTAATTTTGCCGTCGAAAACCCAAAAGCCATCGCTCTGATTGGTGGGGTCAGCAAGTCGTCTCCATGAATAAATAAAATCCTCAGCCGTAACTTCACGGCCCTTTCCCTCAGGGAAAACATCGTTGTCTTGAAACTTGATTCCTTCACGCAACTTGAAGGTGTGCGTGAGGCCATCCTCAGAAACCTTGGGTGGCTCAGCCGCGAGCAGGGGCTCGAGAGAAAGGGGACGCTTGAGGTAGTGGTAATGCATGAGGCCTTCAAAGACTTGAGAAACAACAAGGTTCGAATAGGTGTCGTTGGCAAAAATAGGATCTAAGCCCTTGATGTTCGCGCTGACAACAACGTTGAGAGTATTTTCTGCCTCTCGTCCTTTGCGAGTACAGCCACTTAAAGCAGCAGCTCCTACAAAAATTACGAGGGTAGAAACAACTATTCGCCTAAAATATTGATTCATGGACCTTACCTCCCAGGCATTTAATGCGCCTTGTTGTGTACCTTTTTGGAGGGGGAGAAGTCAAATCTTACACGGCTCAGGGGGGGCTGAACTTCTCTAATCTCTGAATGGCCCGGGGAAGTTCTTCGAAGTGTTCAATCCAGTGCTCCGCACCAAGGTCTTTAAGCTCTCTCAGAGGGGAATATCCAAAACTCACCGCTAGGAACGGCGTGTTACAAGCCAGTGCAACGCCCACGTCCGGCGGACCATCGCCCACCATTAACGTCTCTTCGGGCTTCACGCCTGCTGCAGACATGGCCTCTATGAGGGGCATGGGGTGGGGCTTCTTCTCTTCGAATGTATCTCCACCGATAATTGCTGCCCAGGGGCGCGTGCGCAGGTTGAGGTGATCGAGGAGGAGATGAATGTATTTCTCAGGCTTATTGGAAACAATCGCGACTTCATGCGGCCAATTTTGTAAAAATTCTCTAACGCCTTCGAAGGGCTGCGCCTGCTTAAGAACATGACCGTCATAGACCTTGCTGAATTGCTGCTCTATCGACGCCGCAATTTGGGGATGGTGTTCCGCTTCGGGGACGACCCCTCGAATGAGGCCAATGAGACCCATGCCAATGTGAGTAATAACTTCTTCGTCCGATAAGGGGTCCCGGCCGTGCAGCTGCAAAAATTCATTGGTTGCCGTAATGATATCTGGAGCCGTGTGAACGAGAGTTCCATCAAAATCAAAAGCCACAAGTCGAATTGCCATGATAGAAGACCTATATCGAATCTTGTCGGGTAAGAGGAGAAAAAAACATGCGTCGAGAAAATCCCAGAGATCGCTATATCGCAGACACTTTTCCGGTTGAAGACGAAGCCCTAGAGAGAGTTGTTGAGGAGCTGCAGAAGGATGGAAAAGACGGGATACAGATTGCACCAGGTGATGCAAGAATTCTTCAGTTCTTGTTGAGATTGATTGGAGCCCGGAGAGTCGTGGAAGTGGGAACGCTCTATGGTTTCTCGACACTTTCGATGGCCCGAGCGCTCCCTGAAGATGGAGTGATTTATTCACTCGACAACAATCCCGAACATACGCAAAAGGCGAAATCTTTGCTCAAATCCGCAGCTGGAGCCGATCGCATTCGTTTTTTGAACGGCGATGCTCGGGTGATGCTAAAGGAGCTTGAAGCAGAAGGTCCCTTTGACGCGGTATTTATTGATGCAAATAAATTGGCCTACTTGGATTACCTGGATTGGGCGGAAAGAAACGTCCGCGCCGGAGGCCTCATCGTTGGTGACAATACCTTTCTCTTTGATGCCCTGTTTGGAGCGAGTCGCGATCCCGCGGTGGGAGAAAAACAGATCAGAGTGATGAACGAATTTAATCAGCGTCTTTCGAATTCCCAAAAGTTTAATTCTTGTCTTATTCCGACTTCCGAGGGGATGACGGTTGCGCAGCTTCTCTAGAGGCTGAAGCGATTCTTGTTGCGTAACGATTCAGAAATTTTTCCACTCGAGGCTTGTACTCCTCTGGGAATCGCAGCAGTCCATCAATGTGTCCAGCTTCGGCCAATGTCAGCGTCTCCAAATGAATGTGACTTTGGCCCACAAAGGCTTCATCGATGGCAGAAATGGGGACGAGCGGATCCTGCCAAGAGCGGATACTTAGCACAGGAAAACCCTTTGGCAGCCTGGATAACGCGGCAGACAGCTCATCTTTTAGTCGCAACATGCCCAAGCTCACTGCGCCAAGCCCTACTCGAGCGATCCGTCGCCAAAGGGCCGGGGTTTTTTCAATGTGAGTGTAGTAATTCCAGAAGCAAGTCAGAGGCATTAAAAATGGACCTCCGTCTGCTATCCAAGCCTGAATGTCGTGGCTCTCGGATTTTGCCATCGCTATTGCCGTAGCTGCGGAGGGAAAAGAGAAAGTATAAAGAATCTTTTTGCCTGGAACGCACTGAATGACTTTTAAAATCTCTTCGGTCCAGCGCTCTCGTAAACCGGGTTTTAACTCATTAAGTAAAAATCCCTCGAGGAACTGGGGCCTTGCGGGCTGGCTCAGGGTAAAAGAGACGGTGTCAAAACCCAAATCGGAGAGAAATTCTTGGTGCTTTCGTACGGAAGACCGATTTCCCCCATAATGATGAACAAAAATCACCGTCTCTTGGAAGCTTTTGTGAGGTGCGCGAAAATACCGCCCCTCATAGGGCAATTGATTGTCTCCAGAGGACATCAGTGTTCTCTATTTTCACCCGAAGCTTGAGCCCAAAGTTGTCGCCAATCCAACAGGGGTGTGGTGGTTTGGTTGCGGGCTTCATTCAAGAGTCGAGTGGAAATTTCAACTCTCTCCAGCGCTGTTTCAGAAAGAACCTTGCCGCAGGCCTCTACCACTGATGCCCAGTCGATATGATGGTAAGAGTAGACATCGCTTGGACGACCACAGCGAGAGTGCTTGCGGACCGCCAAGACTTCTTGGCGGACTCCAACAAGAGATCCAATGTTATCAAGGAGTCCAATCTCTCCATCATGAACGCTCACCATGGGAATACGACGTCCAGACATGGTAATCATCTCGCCGACATGGGCGGTGCCATTGAGGTGAGGTTGAAGGTAAAGGTTCGAATTGATGCCAAGATTTTGCTTTAGATGATGGTAATCATTGAGGTGGCCCAAATTTCCGACGAGGAGATCAGGGCTAGTGACGATAATGACGTTGGCGTAAATTCCACGACGAAGCAGTTCGCGTGAAGCCCGGATGGCCTCGGTCCCCAGGGGACCCATGGCGAAAATATTGACGACATTATCCCCGGGCTCGTAGCCCACATAACCGCGATAATCGATCAAATAATAGGCTCCTTGAAGAACGTCCTCGCGAATGGATTCAAAGATTTCATCATCTGCCATTGCAGGAACTGTGGATTCGTCAATGGCCTGGCCGCGAAGCTCCTCGCTAAATCCAGTGGGAGCAAGGAGTTGTCCTTCTTCTAGACCTGCCTTGAATCGCTTTTGAGTCCGCAGAAGGTTTATGAAGTCCTTTTGCTCAACACCTCTGGTCACACCGCGAATGTGGACACCGGTTCGACCTTCGTTATCGTGATTGAGGTGGCGGCGAATGGAATCCACAAATATCCAATCAAGCTCCTGGCAGTAAAATGGCTCCCAAGTTATCTGATTGGGAATTTGGAAATCAGACTTCCAGCCGTGTTGGGCGCCTTCCGGAGAGAGAGTTACTCCCGAGGGGGTTCCAACCAAAATGAAGCTCGATTTCCAATAGAGATTATAGAAGTACTGATCCAAGGCTCGTTTGACGAAAAAGTCGTAAACGGTCATCAATGGGAGCAGGGGGATGCCTAATACGTCCCGCAGGCGTCCAAAAGATCCCATGCAGGACATGACGTTTGCTTCTGCGATTTCAAAACGAAGGAATCGATCTGACTCCTCTTCGCCGGGCACGAGGTCGGGAAGGGATTTGTCTTTAACGCCAAATTCGCTTTCCAAGTCTTCAACAACTGGGGCACCAAAGATCTTTCCGTCCATAGCGGGGTTGAGATTGGTGGAAGTCCCTACATCGGGAGCCATAGAAACAAGCAGCTCAGCAGCTTGTTTAAAGGGAATTTCTTGAGCAGTGAGTGCCCGCTGCTTTTCTTTGAGCTTCTTTTCATCTCGCGAGGTGTTTGCGATTCGAGTTAATTTCGCGGTGAGCTGTCCTAACATCCACTGGGTGTGGGGATAGCTGGCCATCTTGAGATTGATATCGAGAGTGGGCTTCATTTCGCCCAGTGAGGCCATCTCAGATTGAAACTTCTGAAGGTTTCGATCTGCCGGCCTTCTATGCCGTCGCCTGCATCGATCTTCAAGACAAGCAGTTTATCCGCGTTTGGGTGTGG
>JAPKGD010000185.1 GCA_026648125.1 Bdellovibrionales bacterium
TTTTTCAGCCGCTCAAACCCATTAGCCCCCCTGTAACCTTCTTTAAGGTGTATCTGTTCTTTCGAAATTCTGCGAATTCGGGCGTAATTGATGCTTGAATTAAAACCTCTTCGTCGAAAAACCTCACGAACGAGGTCTCGAGTTCGCACCAGCCAGTATTTTCCAGTTTCATCTTCCACACAGTGAGCCGCAGTCAGGAGTGACGATTCAGACACAACAAATGCCGCACAAATTTGAATCGCTCTCGGATCTTCAATATCTCCTTTGACCAAGGCAAACACGGACTGAAACATCGGTGAGTCCGCGCTAACATCCTCCCCTTTTAGAATCGCGTTTGTCGGCCACGACCAAATAAATAATAGCGTGAATAGAAAATTCCTCAAAGCCGCCCCCCTCAAAAATGTCGTTGCCATTAAGGTAAACATCACGCTTCATCCTCCCAAAAAAGGGAACGAGATTTGCCTGCTAACCTCAGAAATGCGTCTACACCATCTGAATATTAGATTCAGCACAAAAGGAGGTACGTTATTGGGAATTTTTTGCCCAATAATGTCACTTCTATTAATGCTGAGCATAAGCGCCAGAGCTGATGAAAGTGGCGAAATCAAATCTTTGCGGCAAACATCATTATCTCAAGTCTGTAACGACATTTTGAACGTTTCATCGGCCCAAAAGCAGTCTCTCTTTGAGCGAGCACGGGAACGTAGAATTCGGCAGAATAATCGCCGCCATCTGACCCGACCTGAGTTGCCCACAGCGTGGCCTGAGAGCTTGGATTTAAAAACATTGGTCGCAAATGGGCTGAAGCACGCATGGGTTGATGCGCAAAACACTCTTCAGGTCAGAGAGCCAGAGGTGCATTTTTTAAATGCTACCGTATGGCCAAGGACGATTGAAGTGGTTCGGCAATTTAACGACCATTCCCAAGATGGACATGTATTTATCCGCATCGGAGATAAATTTGTTAGCTATTGGCCAATCCGTGGGCTGGCCATCGACAACCTCGACTATCTGCTCAAGAATAAGCCCAAAGGCTATCGACTTCAGGGCTTTGTTTTACGCCTAACGCCGGAAGAACTCTCGAGACTCTATGACTTTCTCGAATCCTCTGATCGACCCAATCGATCATTCTCTATGCTCTTTAATAATTGCTCAACTTTTGTTTGTGAGGCTCTTCGCGCCATCCAAATTCCGGTGCCCATATGGCCCATGTCGAGCTTGCCTTCTTCACTTGCTTCGCGAATGGACGCCTCTCAACGTCTTATCTTTAAGACTGAGTACTTTAACTAGTCTTCCCCGGCTGAAGTTTTCGGTGGAGTCTTTGGACGACCGCTGGCAATTCGCCATTCTCTATAACAAAGCTAATATTTAGCTCGGACGCTCCCATTGAAATCATCTGCACATTGGTATCCGATATTTCACTAAAAATTTGGCCGGCGAGACCAGGAGTGGTGCGAATGCCTCGACCAACCACTGCGACCACTGACCGCTCCGCATGAACTTCCACCTGCGCAATTTGCTCAAGCTCAGCTTTGGCCCGACTTAACATCTCCGGTGAAAAATTACCGTCCAATGTCAAAGACACATTCACTTCAGAAGTCGAAATCAAATCAACTGACAACTGATGGCGAGCAAAAATATCAAAGACCGACTTGAGGAATCCGTGAGCCCCTAACATGCGGGTCGAATAGATATTCACCAAAGTGACATTTCTCTTAAAGGCAATGCCTGAAATTCCCGCCGGTGCTCTTTCCTCGGAAAAGGTAATCTCAGTTCCTCGAGCTGTGGGATTTTTCGAATTTAAAATCCAAACCGGGATGCGCTTTTCGAGAGCCGGGTAGATGGTTGCAGGATGCAGAACTTTGGCCCCAAAATATGCAAGCTCTGCAGCCTCTGAAAAATGCATCTTAGGAAGAATTGTTGCTTCGGGAACCAGTCTGGGGTCAGTGGTCAAAATGCCATCGACATCCGTCCATATCTCGATTTTGACCGCCGAAAGGCAAGTTCCATAAACCGCGGCGGAATAGTCTGAGCCGCCACGACCCAAAGTGGTGGTCACGCCATTTTGGTCTTTGCCAATAAAGCCCTGAGCAACTTTTATTTCTTCTGCTCCATCCCAGGTGACCAGAGAAATCCTGGCATTTGTTGCCGAAAAATTGACCTGAGCTCCCCCATACTGAGAATCGGTGACAATGAAATCACGAGAATCCACAATGGAAGATCGACCTATGGACTCGAGCGCCCCCGACACCAGGAGGGATGACCCCAATTCTCCCGTCGCAAGCAATCTGTCCTTTGAGCGCGGGCTCACTTCTTTGAGGGCTCCAAGTGCCGATACCAGCCCCTCAAGATCTAAAAAAAGTTCTGAGACCTGGTCGATTGTCTCTGTCTTCAAACCAAGCTCTCGAGCCACAGCCAAGTGCCGTTCTTTGAGCTCTTCGACCCGAGCTAAGGCCTGAGGTCGATTGCCCGCCTCGCAATCTTTACACAGGGCCACCAATGAATCTGTCACCTTTGCCAAGGCCGAGACGACAACAAGCCGGTTCAGACCCTTTCGAGTCTCAACAATTTCAACGAGTCGCCGAATCGCTGGAGCATCCTGCACACTCGTTCCACCGAACTTCATAACTACAGTAGACTTTGACATAGCTATGACAGGTACCAAGACCGGATTGTCAAAGCAATGGTATGGGTAAAAAATAGTATCTCGTCCTACACATTTTCAAGATTTCAAGCTTTCAAATGCTAATTGAACATTCCCCTCTAGGCCACTAAACCAGCCATACTTAAGGAGGATTCTATGAAGGCTTTACTAACTGCATTTTGTTTAATGTTCGGATTGAATTCCCTGGCTTTTGCCGGCGAAGCAAGTTGCTTGAACGAAGCTACCAAACTGGCTCCCAAGCTCTTTGCATTCCACTATGGGGAAAGCCCTTATGATAAGCCTTACTTCGAGGCTCCCGTGCAAGTTGCCCCGCTCAAGGCGCCAAGTGGGAATAAGTGGTACGAAGTCGATGAAGTCAACGCTGTGATTGGAAAAATGGGCTACTTCCGTCTCCGTTTCATCTTTTCTGTATCTGGATCGGGTGAATCGACAACCTGTGGACTTATGGGCCAAGAAATTCTCGATCTTTCGAGAGAGTAAAGTTTAATTCCTATAACGAGGTGCCCTTTTCAAAATGTGCATAAGGGCACCTCAGTTGAATCGCCTTTCTACCTCCTAAAACGGATGATTCTCAGCCGTATTCAGACGACACCCACTCCATTGCCAGACTGGTTGAAGTTGGGACCCGATAAAAAATGGCCCCTGATCTCGCCAAATGTGATTACAAAAGTTAGCGATGTAACCACTCCTTACGACTTCTTGTGGAAGAAAAATAACTCGCTGTGACCACGAATAGGACCTGGTTCCTGAAAAATGGCGCGCCCGGAAGGACTCGAACCTCCGACACCCTGGTTCGAAGCCAGGTACTCTATCCAGCTGAGCTACGGGCGCCCGAAAGGCGATATCCTTACCGAAGAATAGGCCTAAGGGCAAACTCTGATCGCACTATTGCAGGGCGGGAACGGGTTCAAACTTGTAAAACCACTTGTTTGCCCATTTTTCGATGCCCTTGGTGAGCCTTGTATTGAAAAGGGGCCCCTCGGCCATATACCTTTGACGGGCTGAAGCGATTCGAACCTCTGCCCTTTCCAACTGCCCTTTTAAAGAAGCATATTCCCCGTTTGCCTTTAATTTAGGGTCAGCATCAAAGGCTCGCTTTAAATTTACGAGCTGGGTACTGAGCTGGTATTGAAAACTCGCCATTCGATTCATTTGCCGCTCATCGAGCTTATCTAAGGCCACATCTGCACCAATCGCATTGCCATGAGCCTTTCCAACCTCATCCCTCAATTTAACCCACGCTGGCTCTTTGCGATTTTCGATCAATTTGAGAAAATGAGGAACCAGGTCCGCCCGCAATCGGTATTGAAGCATAACCTCTTTGAGAGAATCATCCGCTCTTTGCTTAAGGCCCGGAAGCTCGCGAAAGCCACAGCCCCCCAAAAAGATCATTAACCCAGCCAAAACCAATCTAAACCATTTAAAATTTGCATTCATTTGAAAGCCCCCAACCCTATAACTTAAGGCTACCTATAGATTGATATTTTGGCAAATCTGCCCAGCCCTTACACAATGTCCAAGTCTACACCCGGTCGGAGCTAAAAAGAACAAAATGAGCCACCTCTCGCATGGCATAAATCGTGAAATGTCTGGGTATAACCAGGTCAACCGACCCTTACCTGGGCCTTGCAAACCTTTGCTTGGGACTGAAGACCCCCTTCAGTCCCATTTTTTTTAGCCCTTGATGTGTTTAGCTGAGACAACGGTCTTGATGTTTCCGCGAACGTTAAAATCCCCCACAACCTCAATCTCATGGGGATCGAGGAGAGCCACCATGTCATCTAAGATCCGATTGGTGACATCTTCGTGAAAGACCTTTTCATTGCGAAATCCGTTGATATAGAGCTTAAGAGATTTCAATTCGACACACCATTGATCAGGCACATACCGAATCTTAATGGTGGCAAAATCTGGAAATCCACTTCGCGGACAAAGACAGGTGAACTCAGGGCAGTTAAATTCAATCTCGTAACGACGCACCGTTGTCCGATTAGGAAATCTCTCTAACTTATTGGATTCTATGGCAATCTCGCCGTACAGCTTGCTGTCATTCATAATTGTCACAGGGGTTAACAGTTTTGCTCCAAAAACGCAACGCACAAATGGTAAGCAAAAGAGTGGCTTACGTAGACTCAAATTCCGCAAAAAAATTACCGATGAGTTTGTTGATGGATGCGAAAAAAACAGCCAAATGGATCATTGCTCTCTCTCTCTTCGGTATCCTTACAGGTTGTCAGTCTGCCGAAAAAGCCGCCTCCTGTGGCTCCCTTGATTGGTTTGAGATTGGAAGACAAGCGGGAACAGCAGGCCGCCCACCCGCACTCTCTTCAGAAAAAAAGCGATGCTCAGGAAATCTTGATGCCTCAGCCCAGGCTCTTTATGTGACCGGTTACAACAAAGGTTTGAGTGACTTTTGTACTCCTGAAAATGGCTTTGCCCTTGGTCGCTCGGGTTC
>JAPKGD010000186.1 GCA_026648125.1 Bdellovibrionales bacterium
ACATCGTTCTTTTCTTGAGTTCGATCACGACAAGCTCTCGCGCGCTCCGAGAGGAAATCGACTACGGGATCAATGATCAGGGGTTGCCCGTCATTGTCATCTACCCTGAATATTCCACGAAGGAAAGCCTGCTGAACAATGGGGTGCTGAAACAGGAGATTGAAAATCTTTGGGGAAGGTTGTCAGTTTTTCGGGATTCAATGAGCAAAGTTCCTACACTGCATGTTCCGATGAACAAAGAACTCATCAAATCTTCCTTGCAGGATAGTGGGTTCATGGTTGGAAGCAAGACGACCCCCGACATCTACAGGTACAAGCCGTAATCCATCGGCACATCGAATCGAGCGTCCAAGTCATGGCAAAGGTGCATTTTTTTGACAAGCGAATTTTCAAGATATTTCTTGAAATTACATCTGGCATCGGTGTCGTGCTGTCGCTGGTCGTTATCTTCATTGATATTCCGAAAGCGTGGAAAATCCCAGGAGCGACAATCTTCTTGGGGCTTCTTGCCCTGATCTATGTGGCGATCTGGTTATGGTCAAACCGGCTCAACCATATAAACATAAGCGTCGAAGGCAGCGAGGTGACGATCAAGGTCGGCGACATTTTTCAGCAGCCAGGACTAAAGGCCATTGCGTTCAATGAGTATTTCGATACACAGGTGGACAACAGAATCATTGCTGAGAGTTCACTCAACGGCATCTTTGTCAAACACCATTTGAATGGTGCCGTCGAAAATCTCGATAACCATATCGATCGCTATGCATTTGATCAAAGCGAGAAATTGGGGGTTAACAACGGCAGAAGAGAAGGAAAGAAGCAGAGGTATCAAATAGGAACGGTTTGCCTCTATAAGGACTATCTTCTGACTGCTTTCTCCAAGTTCGATGAGAACAACAAGGCTGTGCTGACCATGCCGGAATATCTGGCATTTCTGATTAATTTTTGGGACAAAGTGAACAATGTATATGCCCAGCAGAGTGTGTCCGTCACCATTTTTGGCTCCGGAATTACGCGCATTGCTGGTCACAAAAATATTGGCGACGAAGACTTGCTGAAGATAATGCTGTGGACATTCAGAATCAGCGAGATGCGATTCAAATACCCCGCAAGACTCACCATTATTATTCACAAAGACAAGATCAATCAGATCAACCTGCTTGATATCAAGTCCGCGAGAAACGGCGTGTGATCACATGAATTTCCGCATCGCTGACACCTTTACCGACAGCCTCGCGCGCCTCACCGGCGAGGAGCAGAAAGCCGTCAAGACCACGGCCTTCGACTTGCAGATGAACCCGGCCAATCCCGGCATGAGCTTCCACAAGCTCGACCGCGCCAAAGATCCGCGCTTCTGGTCGGTGCGTGTGGGGTCAGACATTCGGCTCATCGTCCACAAATCGGCCAGCAGCCTGCTGCTGTGCTATGTGGATCACCACGACAAGGCGTATGCGTGGGCGGAACGGCGCAAGCTGGAGGTGCATCCTGCGACGGGCGCAGCGCAGTTTGTGGAGGTGCGCGAGCGCGTGGAGGAAATCCGCGTGCAGAAGGTGGTGGAGGTGGATGCGCCTGTCCGTGCCGACCCACCAAAGCGGGTGATCAAGCCAATGTTGTTCGCGCAGACGCCAGAGCAGTTGCTGCTGGGTTTCGGCGTACCGGTGGAGTGGTTGGAGGATGTGCGCAAGGCGAACGAGGACACGCTGTTCGATCTGGTCGATCACCTGCCCGCCGAAGCCAGCGAGGCCCTGCTGGAACTGGCGACCGGCGGCACACCCAAGCCCGCACCGGTGGTGGTGCAGCCCAATGCCGACCCCTTCGAGCACCCGGACGCACTGCGGCGCTTTCGCGTGGTGTCGAATGTCGAGGAGCTGGAGCGCGCGTTCGAGTACCCGTGGGAGAAGTGGGCGATCTTCCTGCACCCGGATCAGCGCCAGTTCGTCGAGCGCGATTTCAATGGCGCGGCTCGTGTGTCTGGCTCCGCTGGTACTGGCAAGACTATCGTGGCGCTGCACCGCGCCGCGCATCTGGCACGCGCCAACCCGGATGCACGAGTCTTGCTGACAACCTTCTCGGAAGGCTTGGCGACCGCGCTGCGCACCAAGCTGCGCCACCTGATCAGTGCCGAGCCGCGCTTGGGCGAGCGGATCGATGTCGCCGCGCTCGATGCCGTGGGCCTGCGGCTATATGAGGCGAGTTTTGGCAAGGCAAAGGTCGCCAGCACGCGCGACGTGAAATCGCTGCTGGCCAAGCACGCCTGAGAGCGTCGGAGATAATTTCGCAGTCTTTCACTGGTCTCGCTGTGGGTTTTGGCGAGAGCCTAAATGACCTTGTCCAAGCGGTTCCTGAGCTCGGCCACCTCGCAAAGACTGCCTACGCGGACCCTTCAGCGGCTTGGACGGCCACCATGAATTTTGCCCTCAACCTAGATGTTGTTGCGGGGGTAATGATCAATGGCTTGATAGCCGATGGGGGCCTTTTAGCAAATGGTTCTGCCTACGATCGAGGTCGTATTGTTGGTCGATATGCCATTGATATCATATCCATTATTGGCTCCGGAGGAGCGTTAGCGGCGAACAAAGGCCTAGCCACCACCAGTAAAGGAATTAAAGTTCTCGCAAAAGAAAGCAAGCTCTTTAGACGAATCAGCCACGCCATTCCGCCAAAGGCAATGATCGAGACAGAAAAAGCCGCACTACGTCTGGACGAAATTGCCACCAAAATGAATGCTTCGGCAAAATCAGGATTGAAATTTCACATTGAGCGCGATCCAAAACTGGCACAGGCAATTACTACAGGTTACCATAAAGCCCTAAAGCAAGGCCGCACGGCGACTGCAAAGTACCTCGAAAGAATTGCTGCTTCAAAACAGCCTTTGACCAGATCAGTTGATGAGATTGCTGAGTTTCACCATAACCTCAGGCCATCCATGGCCAAAGCCCCGAGCGCATCGCGAGAAGGACTATTTTCAAGAGCTATTCCCAGCGAGGGAGTGATCGCCGGAAAAAAGGTAAAGTTCTCAAAGGAAAATGTATTTCAAGATCACCCTGGACTGGTTACAAACGAACATCGCTTTACCATTGGTGGCGAATTCGGGCACCGCGGACTTTATATGGTCGAAGGCAGTGCCGATAAGGCCAAACACGTTTTATCCGCCGAAACCAGAACTCCCGTGGGTAATCTGATTTCAGATGAGAAACAGATAAAAGTGAATGGCATCTTGGATTTAACCAAAGGCGAAACTAGAAACATTTTAAAATTGGACCAAAAAGACTTTTCCGGGCTGGATTATGATTACAGCCAAGCGATTGGAGACGTTGCCATTGAGCATGGGTTTAGTGGTATTGTTTTCGAATCCACTCAAGTTGCAGGGGCTATCAATGTCGTCCTCTTTAAATGATATCAGGGCCGCTCAGCTCAACCGGAATATTAGCGAACTTCTCCAGCTCGAAGGTTCCGAACGGGTTGAACGACTTTCGGGTGGCGTTGCTCCAGATGCCTTAATGCGGCAAATCAATCAAATCACCAAAGAACTCTCCCTCGCTTGCTCTGCAAACCCAAATCTTCCCCTTGAACTGGCACTGTGGAATTGCCTCCGTCCATGCAATGAGGACTCCGTTCGTGCACTTTGTGAGCTCAGGCATTTTATTTTCTTTTATACCCAAGCCATGGACAAAGGGCCTGATTCCACTGATCTGACGAAGATCAAAGTTTCAAGGAAGGCTTTCGAACTGCAATTGGTCATCGATACAGGAGTGCCGTGGGGCCCAGTGGGAGATTCGAAGGCCTATATTCCATTGAAGGATTGGCTGGATGTGGCCCAAGAGGGGTTTTCATTGATTCGACAATTTATCGAGGGCCCCTATCAATCCTGGCCCGAAATTGAATCGTTTCGCGATGTCCATGGTCGCGTCTTCCTGAATCGAGCCCGAATCCTGCAGGAGGATCCAAGCTATAAAGCGATTCTTCAGCTTAAACACACGGTCGATCAGTTTTAGTTGTTAGATTTTAGTTATTTGATGCGCTGCGTATCGTCCAGGGGTAGCTGAGGTCCTATCATTTTCTACATGAGGGCCGAGCGCGAAAAGATACAATTTGCGGATTATACGACCGGCAGCAAAAACGGCATGGCCACCCTCCAACCTGTGGGCAGCCATCAAGTCATCCAACTCAACCCCCTTCAAAAGCAGTACCTTGAGCACTTAGAAAACGGAATGAGTGTGGAGCAAATGGTGCTCCATTACCTCAAGCAAGGCTGGTTGGTTCGTTTTTCTGAACTTTATGAACTCATGCACGTTCTGGTGCAAAACCGACTCATCATTAATCAAAGCTGGAATGATCTCTTTTTTAATCAAGACGAACTCCACAAGGCCGCCACCGACGGAATCTCCGCACCCACGGCACAGCCGGGATCAACACTCTCCCCCACCGTTTCAAGCGATGACCTTAAGGACCTTCCTTTCTTTCATGACCTCAACCAAGATTTGCTCGATATATTTTCTCAGCGAGCTCTTCGCTATCGCACGGCAAGCCACACCCGACTTTGTACACAGGGTCAGCACACGCGCGATCTTTACGTACTCACTGAGGGACAAGCCGCCGTCTTGAGATCCGACAATACGGGACACCGCAGGCTCATTAGCCGACTCGGTTCACCGGCCGTTTTTGGCGAAGGTGGTTTTTTACTCAACCGCCCCAGATCCGCCGACGTGCTCACTCTCACACCTTCCACCGTGATCCGCATTCAGCATCACCAAAACTTTGATCGGCTTATTCAAGAATCAAAAGCGACACAACTGCATCGAAGGCTTTGGGTTCTCCATGCTCTCGCCACCTCAAAACTCTTTAAAGAGCAGCCCTTAGAGGTGTGGAGCGATGTGGCCACCCTCGGCCAAATTCGCCAGGCGCCTGCGGAAACCTTTTTATTTCAAGAAGGCACCCACGGCATGGCCTTTTACATTCTCATTCAAGGTGAGATGTCGGTGTGGCAGGCCGGCAAAAAGATCAATACTCTCCTTCAAGGAGCTTGCTTTGGCGAAGTGGCCCTTATGGCGAGCCTAGGTGCTCGCACCGCAAGCGTTAAGGCCGAGAAGACCT
>JAPKGD010000187.1 GCA_026648125.1 Bdellovibrionales bacterium
GGGCGCAACAAGCCGCTTATTCGCCCAGTCAATGTTGGCGGGCACCATGAGTCCATCCGGCGCATAGGCTTGAACCGAAGTTCGCACATAGGAGCTCATAAAAATCGGCTCAAGCCCGCCGGACACATTGTTCGCCAACACCGAGCTGTTGCCAGTCGGTTGAATAGATAGGAGATGACTATTGCGCACCCCATACAATCGAATGAGGTCTTTGGTGTCCTCGGACAGACGCCTAACAAACTCTCCAGCCAAATATCTATCCGGATCGTAGGCCTTGCACGGTCCCCGCTCCCTAGCCAAAAGAGCTGAGGCCTGATAAGCCTCATTCATCATCAATTCACCAAGCGCCTCTGTCACCGCGATGGCCTCCGGCGAGCCATAACGAAGCTTCATCATCATCAGCGCGGACCCGTACCCCAGAACGCCAAGGCCAATTCGTCGTTTGGACTGAAGGCTTTCCCTTTGCTCAAGAAGAGGGACGGATGACCGATCATTTACATTGTCCAAAAAGCGAACGGCCGTATGAACGGCCTCCTTAAGTTTGTCGAAATCCCATCCTGTTCCCTCTTTATTCACAAACTGGGTTAAATTGATGGATCCCAGCAGACAGGCGCCCCCCACGGGCAAAACCTGTTCACCGCAGGGATTGGTCGCATTGATGTGCTCCATGTAATAGAGATTGTTCAGCCGATTAATGGTATCCACAAAAAGAACGCCGGGCTCGTTGCGATTGTAGGTTGATCGCATAATCAGATCCCAAAGCTGATTGGCATCCTCATAGGTTTTATAAACCTTTACGGGCAGACCCCGTGATTTCCACTCATCGAGGTTGCCATTCCAAAATTTTCCATACTCCATTTTTGCATTCTCAATATCAGGAAATTCCAGCGACCATGGCCCGCGATCCCTTACCGCGCTCATAAATTGATCGCTGACAAGAACCGACATGTTAAACTTTGTGAGCCGATTGGGCGTCTGTTTGGCGGTGATGAACTCCTCGATATCCGGATGAAAGAGGGACATAGTCACCATCTGAGCCCCTTTGCGAATTTTTGTTTTGCCCTTAATTTTCCCCTTTTTTAGGCCGCTTCCCGCAGTGATCACCGCGCTTTGCGTGTCCCACATTTCAAGCAACTTGACCGCCCCAGGAGAGTCGCCGCCAATTCCCGCCACGTATGCGCCCCTCGGCCGCATGACGTCCGCACAAAACCCATAGCCGCCTTCAGATTTTAAAATCAAAGCTTGGCGGCGCAACTCATCAAGAATGCTCTCCATGGAGTCTTGGTTTTCGCCACGAAAGCCGCTGACGAAGCAATTAATATAAGTGGTGCCCGATAGCCCGGTTCCCGCATTCGAGGTGATTCGTCCTCCGGGAACAAATTTGAAATCTGCCAATAGGTCCAAAAACCGTTCGGTCCAATATAATCGACGTTCGGACTTTTCAACGGAGGCCAGATCTTTTGCGACGGCAAAGTGACGATCATTAATGTCGGACTCACCCGCGAAGCGATACGTCTGATTGAAAACCTCTTCCGAAAAGCTATTATTGAACATGGTATTTCGCTTGTCCGGTTGCGACTGACCTTTGAAATTTTCCTCGGGCCCGGCGGGCGCGAACACGGTTTCGCCTTCTGTAATCATCGGTGCAGCTCCTTTTGTTGTAGCCGTAAGACTTAGAGTTTTTCTATTGATACGTACCCATCCCTTATAAAACTGTAAGGGAAAGTCCATTTATCAACTATGATTCACATCATACTTCAGGGCGCCGCCAGCCGCGTTACCCCATCCGGGGGTAAATTCAGAGGAGTTTAGTATGATCCTCATCATAACTTCGCAGACCACATGTTCGAGATAATGGGGCAACCAAAGGGGGCATTAAATGGAGAAATTGAAATGAATCGCACGGTTATTCACATTCCATCCTTTCAAGGCGCGTATAAGACCGGTTTGATCTTTTCTATGATTGAGGGCCTAAAAGGCGGCGAAAGCTTTAAGCTGATCTGCGATCAAGCACCCGAAGAGCTTGAACTTCTTTTGGGAGAGGCTAAGATTTCTCAGCTCTATTGGCAAGTGGCTCAGGTTGATGGGAAACGTTGGGAAATGGTTATCATCAAGGGGGCCGAGGAAGAGTCTTGCTGCGGAATGTGCGGAGGCGAATCAAAAAGTAAGCGTAAAATTTGAATTTGACCCTTGTGCAGGATCAATCCAAATTCACTCAGAGGGCTCGTTCACTTGTTCAACAAGCAACCCAGGCTTCAAAATTCTAATGCGATGGTCAGATGTGCTGACCATCCCCTGTTTCGACCAATCGCTCATCACCCGAATCACCGACTCCACCGTGACACCAAGGGAGTCCGCAATCTCCTTTCTTGTCAAAGGAAGCGGCACTTCTACATCAGCCCCGTCATCTTTACTCTCAAGGAGATTCAACAGCAAGGCGGCCATTTTGGCCCTCAAGGGAGCCCGCTGCATAATCTTTTGATTTTGAAAGCGGCCCATGCGCGAGGACAAAAGTTGCTGAATGCGGGCAATCAAGAGCGGATTGGACAGCCAATACTTAAGATAGGTCTCCCGGGGAATTATCATCATTCGAGACGGTCCCATAGCCCGCACATTGACCGGATAAATGGGGTTGGGTTGAGGCATAACCAAGGCGGCCACCACATCACCGGGCGACGAAAAGTGAATAATTGTCTCGTCGCCCATATAGGTAAGACGCGAAAGCTTGTAGGCCCCGGTCAGCACAATTCCGAAATGACTTGCCGTCTCGCCATGATTAAATACGACCTCGCGGTGTCTCTGCACCCGCACTTCTCCACCCGAACAAAGGTCGCTCACCATCTTGCGCTCAAACCCATGAAGCAAAGGAAAGGCCAGGACCTCGCCCAAGGCGGTGTCGGAACTGTTTGTTTGCGGCATCCGGCTCCCCTTGCTACGCGACCATTAGAAATTAGCAGCAAAGAAGTCCATTTTGAAATCGTTTTGTCACCAATTACGAAAAAGAGGATCAATTATGAGTAAGCAAAAATACATGTCTCTCGCCTTGGCACTATTAGCCCCTTGGGTTGGCCTGGCGGAAGGTGAATATCAGGTTAAGGGTTCGGCACGGGTTCGATTGGAGGCAAGGGACAACGGCGACTTTAGTGATGCCACCAAGGACTACACGGATTCGACGGGGTCCCGATTTAGGCTGAATTTTGAATTTACCCCAAGGGAGGACCTCAAGGTGTTCTTTCAGCCCCAATTTACCAAAGTTTGGGGCCAGCAGGAGCTTAATTTAACTTCCGCAACGCCGACAGCTTCTGCTTCCGACTCAAGCGGTGCGCTCAACGACACCGGTCTCGACGTTCATCAGGCCTATGTGCAGTACTCGGTAGCGGACGGGCTTGATTTTACTTTGGGGCGTTCTGAGCTGATATATGGGGATGAATTAGTCATCGGAGCTGTCGGGTGGAGCAACGTTGGCCGAGCCTTTGACTTAGCAATGGCTTCATGGACCTGCGACCACGGAAAGTTTGATTTCTTCACGGCAAATTTGGTGGACGCCAACATTAGCACCTCAGGGTCTGGTGAAAAGGAGTTTTCAGGAATCTATTTCACCGCAAAGACCTCGGGAGCGTTGACTGCTGCCGACCTCTACGTGCTGCAGCTTGACGACGCCACGATCGCACCACACAGCTCCGTAACCTCCTATGGTGGCCGTGCCAAGGCCAGCCATGAGGGCGCCGATTTCCGCATTGAAGTCACCGCGCAGAATAGCCAAAACAACGGCAGCCAGTTTGACGCCGAAGCTGGCTATATGGTGCTTCAAACTTCAAAAGTCCGGGTGGCCGCGGAGTACTTCCAGGCTTCCGCTGACTACAATCAACTCTTCCCCACCGCCCATAAGTGGCTGGGAATCGCAGATCTTTTCGGAAGGCGGAACATTAAAGGGTATCGGGCTGGTGTTTCGGGCTCACCTTATGGCAATGTGACGCTAAAGCTGGACTATCACGTCTTTCAAAGAACCGATGTTAACGCCCAGGCCTATGCGCTGAACGGCACCTCGGGCTACGGCGCAATCGGAGACGATTCGGCAATTGCTAACGAGTGGGATCTGGTCGCAAATTACAAGGTCAACGACCAACTCAACCTCGAGGCCGGATACGCCACGGTGTCTCCCGGAGACTACCTAAAGGCGAACCTAAAAACCGATTCCGCGAGCTTCTACTATTTTCAGGTTTCAACCCAGTTTTGATCCGATAATTGGACTTTGGCTCGCCGCACCAGTGGTGGCGGGCCAAGCCCATTGCTCCGTGACCACATCAGAGAAATTCCAATAATTCCCCTTACCTATGACTTGCATCATACGCACCAATGTAAACGTTTCTTATATTTGCTCTAAGTAGATCGAAAACCAATCGCTTAACCAGGCAGGTGCATGTGTCCGATTCCAATACACCAGTGAAGGATTCCGATATTCCCGCAATTCAAAAGTTGTTTGATCGACCCTACTTTTGGCTCGCGGCGGGCTTTGTCACAATGTTGGTCTTTTACACCCTTTGGGGAATTTGGGAGATCGTGATGATGCCCCAGGGAACGCTTCCCTAATTTTATAAATTAGAAAAGGAGATCTAAAAATGCAAAGCAACGAAAGTATGCACTCTGGAATTGTTCCGGTCGCGGGCGTCTGGTGGAAGGCGATTCCGAAGCAAGAGAAAATCTGGATCACCATCGCCTTTATCTGGTGCATGATCCTATTTGCCATGATGCCGTTTTGGCATCTGCGAGGCGGGCAAAACCCTTCTGGAATCCGAACGAAAGTCAGTGGGGCGGCCTTTGCTGAACGAACTGAGCGCTTTGTCAGTGAGTTTAAGGTTGGCGAGGAAAAAGGCTTTCCCATTGTGGAGCCTCCTCCCGGGAGCGATGTCTATTTAATCGGCAGAATGTGGCAATGGTACCCAATCCTAAAACTTAAAAAGGACACAGAGTACACGCTTCATTTGTCGTCGGTGGATATAAATCATGGTTTTAGCCTGTTCCCCGTCAACCTGAATTTCCAGGTCGTGCCGGGATACGACTACGGCCTCAAGATTGTCCCGACAAAGGC
>JAPKGD010000188.1:0-4758 GCA_026648125.1 Bdellovibrionales bacterium
AAGGATCTAAAGGTGCTTCTTGTGGACCATGTCGATCAAGTTTTGGTCAATGCGCTTGATATCAAGCAAGCTAAAGAATTGTTCAAAGCAAGAGGTGAGCGTGGTTCAGGCTTGAGAGCTCAATATACAGGGCACACCCAACAAGAGACGCAACACTAGAAACGTAGACCACTAAGTAGTGATGAAGAAGGGCAGGCTTAAAACCTGCCTTTTTTTATGCCAATTCGAGTAACGCCTAAGGTGTGGCGCATCAATTTAGGATTCTTTGCCCTTCATTTAGCAATGACAGGAAGTCATTTGACCTTTTTTCATGTCTTTGTAAGAAAGTGAAATCGGAGCGACAGATCTTTTAAGTTTTTTGGGGTGGGAAGTGGTAGATCAGTCTGTGGCCAGTGCTCAGGCCAATTACGATCTGGCAAAACTGTACTGTGATCGAGCCGAGTTCAAGCCAGCAATGGAAAAGCTCAAGGCAGCATCAGAGTTCTATCTGAGCCAGAAGGATTTTCCTGGGTTTCTGAATTGTCAGAATCTTTTGTTGAGGATCTTTGCGGAGCTTGAAGACCTAAAGTCCATTCAGGCGACAAAAGAAAAGCTCCAGGATATGGTCCTGAGAGAAAACGTCGCTCTCACTTCAAAGACCTATTACACTTTGGCCCTTTGCGCTTCCTATCGGGGACAAAATAAGACTGCATTAGAATACCTTGAACGGGCGCTTGGGCTTGCCCTTGCCGCTGATGACAAGCGGGATATTTGTTACGCCATTTACGGCCTCGCTCTCGTCTACTTTACCTTAGGGCGCTTTGATGATGCCTTGAGGGAGATCTATAATCTGCAGGTATTTTTTCAAGTCCTGCCCAATGCAGACATTAAAATTTCAGCCCAGGTGATGAATGGGCACATTCTTCGTAAAATGGGCAAATTCGATCAGGCACTCGAAGTCTTTTGGCAGTGTTATGACAGTTTAAGAGAGCAGAAGAATCTCTATCTCTACGTCACTTTGCTTTACGCTATGGGGACCACTTACGCTGAGGCTGGAGAGATGGATATGGCAAAATTGTATCTCAATTTGGCCAAGCGCACCGTTGACCCGGAGAATATGAAGCACTCTGCTCGGCGCATTGAGGAAAGGCTCAAGGAAATTGGAGCCCCCTCAGAAGTTTCTTACGATATCGTCTTTAGCGGCGCTTCGAACTCAATCATTGAAAAGAAAAAGGGCCGGGTTGATTTCAAGAATCAGTTCATTTTGCTCGATATGCTTCGGGTTTTCTTACGGCAACCTGGAGAAGTTTATACAAAAGAGGCATTAGTCAGTGCGGTCTGGAAGCAGGACTATAACCCGGCGGTCCACGATAACAAGATCTATGTAACAATTAAGCGTTTACGGCGAATGATCGAGCCAGACTTTGAAAAGCCGAAATATATTTTTAGAGCGAAGAATGGGTACTACTTAAATAAGAGTACCCGTGTTCATTTTGAGCAGTGAAGGGAACTGTGATGGGTTGGATTCGATTTGTCTCATTCTTGATTGTGGTTTTAAGTGTGGTGCCCGCCACGGGCAAGACTTCTAAAGTTGACGACCTGCTGCCATGGCCTTGGGGAACAGAATGCCCGTTTCCTTGGACTCGCATTGAAGGCGAGTGGGTGGGTAAAAGCCAAAAAATTACAGAGAGGTTCACGCTCATAATAAAAGACGAACTCGAAAGTGGCGCAAAGATTCTTGAAGTAAAGCGCTACGATGATTTAGACAATCTGATTGGCCAAGGTGAAGGCGTCGCCCCAAAGGGTCAAAGAATTGTACGGGCCGCGATGCTTGGTGTGGGAAATTACGATGGGGAGTCCTATTGGGCACTCATTCGAACTTATTCTGAGGCGCCCAAAAAGGCTTGTACGAAGAACAAACAGGTTATGGTAATTACGCTTCGGCCAACTTATGAGAAGTCAGAGCAACAGGATGTCCATATTGTAGTAGATCGTGAAGGGGCGGCTCGAAGAAATAAGAAATAGTTTAGAGGGGACCTTCTCAGAGTCTCTATAAATAGGTCATATGCGTATTGACGCGTAGAAATTTTGACTTTGCAATCCTCGTCATAGACAGATCGGAAATGCGAATCCCGTCGAGATAACCAAAATTATCTATGGTGGAGTACCCGGACACTAGAAATGAATTTTGGTCCCGATTGAAAACAACACCCGAGGGATTAGGGTGTTTTAGAACCTTAAGGAGCTGGTTGGTTTTGTAATTCCAGACAACCGTGCAATTGCTTCGCGAAACAGTGGTTGCTGCAAGCCCGGTCGTTTCATCCATGCAAACGCTAAAAGCGGGATTGGCATCGGCATTCAAGGGATCGATCTTATTTTTCAAATCAAGGGCCTGGGCCTTGCCCCCAATTCTAAATGATCCAACAAGGGGCATTTGGCCTTGAGCAGTCTGATAGTTACCCCCAAACACCCCGTATCCCTGCTTGCCGACCTTAAGATGCGTAACCCAGTGTGATTCAGATATGGGAGCCGAATACTTGGCGACGATCTTACTTTGGGCGAGACTGATTTCGCAAATAGTGGGAGCGCCATAGTCAGGGGAGACTTTTCTTTCAAACGAACTTTTGTATGCTCCGTTGTTTGCAATAAAAAGTCGGGAACGATCATTGGACCAGGCCATGTCATGAGGAAACAGTCCACCCGAAGGAATTTCCTTAATAAGAGTCAGTTCGGGGAACTTCCAAATAGAAATTACGCCCTTGTCACCGGCATCATTCATATCGCCTGAGTACAAGTAGTTTCCGTCGTCTGAAAGCAAGCCATGGCCGAAAAATCGTCGACCAGAGGACAGATCGATAAGCTTAGTGACCGAACCTTTAGCGCAATCAAAGAGGCACGCCCGAGTCCCCCATTTTTCCAAGAGAACAATAAGGTGAGGTGCTTTGGGATGTTGGATGACCTCGTGGCCTAAAAATGGAATGGCAAATGAATTGGCAATATGGCCACTTCCCGTAACCAAGCTTAAGTGGCCTGGTGGGGTAACTATTTTAGCTTCCAGATAATTTCCGGGCACCTTCTCGCCGGCGATGAAGGTTAAAAGCCCCCTATATCGCGGGGTATCCTCCAGCCCCTCTGCCCATTTTGAAACCCCTGCTGCCCAGAGCAAAGTGGTCCATTGCGTTCCAATTTGTAAAAACTCGCGTCGGTCCATACCCTATTATGGAAATATTAAGGCCTAATCGCAATTCTGCGTCCTTTTACGGGACTTTGGGCTCGACTTTGGGGTCGTTTTTAAATATGCATAGCTCCTCAACAGGGGCTTAGCTCAGTTGGTAGAGCGCCACCCTTACAAGGTGGATGTCGTCGGTTCGAGCCCGGCAGCCCCTACCATTCTTCCCGATATCTTAACTTTTTTATCGTCCGGAAAAGACTCGGAAAATCTCTGAGAGTTTAGTAGATTCGAAGCTAGTTTATGAATGATTCAATTGCTGAAAAGGTCAATTTGGGAATTGACCTCAAAGGGCTTCTTGAAGATCTCGGTGAAATCATGGACCGTTTCCCTCCTGTTATGCGCAGTCAAAACGTGGGAGGGTGGGCCCTCCAGGGAGGAAAATCCGATTCTATAGATGAAGGGTGGTCCTTTGATTTTTGTCCCTACAATGGGCCTCAAAATCGCGGCCCCTCCTGGACACCGATTTCCAAACAAGAAAAGGCTACAGCGACTATTCAAGATTATTGCCGTCCAACAGAAGCAGCGACACCTCACTTTTTAGCTTTGCTCAATCACTTAGAAAGCCTAGGTCTCAATCCCAGGCGGGCCCGAATTATAATTTTAAAACCCAGTTCAAAAATGGTTTGGCACCAAGACGGCTCGCCAAGAATTTATCAGGCCAGACTTCACATCCCGCTTGTGACGAACCCGCAATGCTATTTTGAAAATGAATTTGGCAAAGTTCATATGCCAGCCGATGGCTCGGGCTATATTGTTCACATAAACAATATGCATCGAGCTATTAATTTAGGTGATTCTTTGCGAATCCACTTTGTCGCGCATGTCTGGGATCAATTAGGGATTACCCAGCATCATCGGTACGATCCAGCCAAGTACGATTTTGAGACAGTGCATGCGGCACAAATTGCCCCGGGTTCATTGGTGGATTTTGACAGAAAATAGGCAATAGAAACTAGGCAGCAAGGTTTTTCGAGCGACGATTTATACTTTCGATCTTTCTTTTGATACTTTCCATTGAGACGGGCTTCACAATGTAGTCTGTGGCCCCTTGGGAGAGGGCTTGAATAACATATTCTCTCTCCGATTCAGCGGTGATCATTATAAATGGCGTATCTTTGTAGATCGGGTTATTTCGCACGGCTGTAAGAAGCTCGATGCCTGTTTTGTGGGGCATATTCCAGTCGCAGAGTATAACGTCAAAGGGGCGGCCTTCCTGAGCGGCTTTTAACAGCATTTTTTCGGCAATAACTCCGTCTTCTGCGTCTTCAATGTGCTCAATTCCAAGCTGCGCCAAAGTCCGACGAAGCATTGTTCTCACAAGTTCAAAGTCATCAACAACGAGAATGCGGGATTTGGAATCAATCATATTGCCTCCCACCTGCTAGGGACTTATCGGTTTATGTTCACCATGAGTAAAGGAGTTAAATTGAGACAAATAGATAATACGGTGTTCCGAACCGCTGGAGCAGCGGCGCATTTTCCTTAGGATATTTGATGATGCAGCGAAGATGGGGTAGCACTTGGTGCTTTGAGAGGAGCCTTGCGGC
>JAPKGD010000188.1:4768-5063 GCA_026648125.1 Bdellovibrionales bacterium
ATTTAAACCGAGTGAGCAGGAGCTTTGCATTTTGCATCGAGCAGCTCAATGAACCATTTCGATCTTGGGTCGGCTTGTCCTATCTCTTGTGCCGGTTGCTCGACACGGTTGAGGATTCCCCCTGGGAGGCTTTAAGAGAACAGGAAGTGCATTTTGAGGGGTTTAGGGATTTTGTCTCAAGGGCTCCCGAGGACTTTAAGGTTGAGCAATGGATCAATGGCTTTTCCGCTTCAATCACTGAGGGAGAAGGGATCCTCGTTAAAGATTCCCAAAGACTATTTAGGGAATTCCACCA
>JAPKGD010000189.1 GCA_026648125.1 Bdellovibrionales bacterium
TCTTGAAAAATTAAAAACAGAGATTTCCTCATTCAAAGATGAAAAGAACCTCTGGAAAATTTCCGGAGACACCCACCTGGACGGCGGGCAGGTAAAAAACTCTGCGGGAAACCGGAGCCTATAAGAGTGGCGGGAACGAGGCTCGACTGGACGAAGAGGCTTAAGCAGTCCGTCTTGCCAAATCGCTGACACTAGACTGGTGGGCGAGTCAAAGATTCGGCAAAGAATAGCAATCATAGTTAATTCAATGGGTCCTCCCGCTGGCATCAGAGTTGCTCTTATGAGTTGGGCGAAGCGAGGACAAAACAATGTTAGGACTTCCGTCTCAAGAATTTGTATCCATCTCGACGTCTGTCGGTAATCAAAAATCAACCAATAGTGAATTGAATAAGGCCCTCCAGGATTTCAACGCCGGAGAGTCCCTCCACGAGTTTGGTGATCAAAATTTGGCTGAGAAATTTCAGGCTGCAAAATTGCTGATGGCTCACGCCGAGTTTGCGTTGGCCCAACAATTACTTCGATTCGTTCTCTCAAAGGCCCCAGCTTCTACCGCGACAATGCGGGCACTTGCGGAGTGCGCGGGTGCGCTCGGTGCAAAGGAAGAAAGGTTTCGATTGCTCGAGGCCATTGTCCGAGTAGATGACCACCCCGAGAACCTTTTGCTTTTTGCCGAGGAGTTAATTTCTCAAGGGCGAGACCAAGAGGCGTTAAAGCATCTCTTGGTGGCATCCCATGCGGTTGGAGAGGATGGTCCACTGCTTTTTTCAATCTATAAGACCATCGGCAATGTTTTTGTGAGAAGCCGAGATTTTGAGTCGGCGGAGGAAAATTATCATCGCGCTTATCGCTTGAATCCCAATTCCCCCACGCTCCTAGTAAATTTTGGGACTTTAGAAATTCAGCGAGAAAATTGGGAGGCCGCTTTGATGCGCTTTCGGGAGGCCATTGTTTTAGATCGCAATTGTGACAAGGCCTGGGTTGGATTGGCCATTGCCCATCGGCAATTTGGTGACCATACACTGAGCTGGGCGAATCTTGCGCGCGCGGTGGATATTAATCCCGATTCCTCAACTGCCATCCAATTGGCCTTGGGCTGGGTTGTAAAAGATGGCAAGTGGGATATGGTCACGGAATGGCTCTCCGAATACATGGCTCGAAACGGAGAAGATGCGACGATGAGTCTCGCTCTCGCACAGCTTTGGTATTTACGCGGTCGGGTTTTAGATGCTCGACTGGAGCTGACTCGGACATTGGCTTTGGATCCTACCATTGAAGGTGGGGTGGAACTTGAGCAGATCGTCTCAAATGAGATCGATCGTCGCACCCATGGAAGGGAAAATGATCGAAGAGACGCGAACCCCTAATGGGGAAGTCGTTTATAGAATAGATGGTCGACTGACCGCTTCTCGAGTCAATCCGACGAAAGAAGCGAAGCAGTGGATTGAAATTCATCGTTCAGAGATTGAGCGCACGGATCGCATTATCGTTTTAGGGTGCGGCAGTGGACATCACCTTGTCGCCCTGGCTGAGGCCTATCCCAACAAGCGCCAACTTGTTTTGGATTTTGAAGGTGAGCTTATAGACCAGGTTCAAAAGAGCGTTCTGACTCTGCCCAAGCCCATAGATTTTCATTGGATTGATCGGGAAGAGCAGCTCCTTTCCTCGAGCCTGGTCCGATCATATATGCGGTCCCCATTTGCGGTATTAATTCATCCGTCGACAAATATTTTGCATCAGACTCGCTACCGTGAACTTTATGCCCGTCTCATCGCGCGGGAGCCTTTATTCTTCTTTGAGTGGGTGCGAAGAGACGCAAGACTCGCTGAACTTTTTCCTCTACAAGCGCTCAAGGAAGATACGGACCATCGTCATCTCTCGATCAAAGATTTGAATGAGTTTACTTCAGGAAGGAATGCAAACCTTCAATACGACACCTATTTGATAAGAACGCTGAGGGAGTTGGTAAAATGAGGATATTGGTAGTCAGCCTCTTAAGACTCGGTGACCTCTTGATGTCAGCTCCGGTGCTGGCACAATTGAAGAAGCAGTATCCTGATGCAAAGATTGATGTGTTGATAAATCCACAGGCTCGGGCGGCATTGGGGCTCATCGATGGAATTAATGTGGCCCACATTTTTGATCGAGATTTGTTACAAGAGGGCCTCATGGATGCCCAGCGACCAATATTGGAATCATTTTTTCGCCTCGATCGATTGGTGCATCGTCTGAATGGACTCAACTATGATCTCCTGATCAATTTAACTCATAACCGACTCTCAGGATGGCTCTGCGGAGCGATTCAGGCCGAAGAGAAAATGGGGCTCTGGTTTGATGAGAGATCTAAGGCACAATTTCACAGTGCATGGTTTAAGTACCTGAATGACAATGCCGATCTTCGAGGGGTTGATACCTTTCACTTTGTGGATGTATTTCGCTTTGGGATTGGTTTGGCGGGTCAAAGAACTCAGGTTTCATGGGTGAGTCACAAAGAGGGACAGGAAGAGGCCGAACGACATCTCAGTGGTATGGGTCGATTTATAGCGATTCAACCGTTCACGAGCGAAGAAAAGAAGGAGTGGCCTGCGTCTTCTTGGGTTGAATGTGCGAAAATTCTAAAAAAGGAAGATTCAAGTATGGGCCTGGTCATCCTAGCTGCCCCTAATGAAGCGGGAAGGGCTCAGGAATTAGGGCAGTTAATGGCCGAAGCGGGAGTTGAAGTGCGCTCGGCCGTTTGCTCTTTGACGAGTGTTCCCTACATTCTTAATCGGGCGAGCGTTTTAATCACAGGAGATACCAGCATCAAGCATATCGCGGCCTCCTGTAGCTGCAAAGTTGTTGAGCTGAGCTTGGGTTCGAGCGATTGGAAGCGGACAGGAGTCTACAAAGAAGGCGCATATATTCTTCAACCGAAACTGGAGTGTGCGCCTTGTTCGCACTCCGCAGAATGCCACAAGCCAAGCCATTTGTGTGCGGAGCAGTTACCAGCGCAGCTCGTCGCCGAAGTCACAGCGGCTGTCGAGATTAGCTCTGAAGATCGAATCTCCAGGGCTGTCGGTATGTACCCCCATGTCGACGTGAGGAGAACAACGTTTGCCGAGAGTGGATATTGGCAAACTATTGAGATAGGTCGAGAGTTGGAACTTCGTGACGTGCGTGAATGGTTGGGCCGTTTGACCACAAAGCTCATTTTACAGGGCGAGCATTTTAAAGCGATTGGTGAATTCGGCAGCGAGGCCAGCCGTCTTGGTCAATGGATGCGGAGTCAATTTCCACAGGTGGCTCAAGACAAGTGGCGAGGTCTGCTCGATCAGGCCGCAAATCAAGTCGGCGACGAGTATGATCGGGCGGAAGATGCGAAAATCAAACTTTCCATGCTCATGAAAGAAAGCCTCAAGTTAAACATGGTAAACATCTCAGAAATGAGGCGACTGCAGGACAAAGTCAGTGAGGTTGGACATCGTTTGGATATTCACAGGCAATTGGTCAGGTCCCTTCGCTACACAATAGAGGAAGCTATATGACAAAACAAACCCAAGTCCATTTGAAAAACATACTCAACCGACTAGAGACTTCAACGCAGAAGATTTTAGCCACTCGAGGGTACACAAAGGATTGCGCACACATTCGGCTTCTGCAGGAGCTGATCAAGGAGCAGATGAGTGAAGAAAATTCTGGTCATACAACTCGCCCGGTTCGGTGATATTTTTATCACTTGGCCAACGTTAAGATCTTTGCGGCGCAAAAATCCGACCGCAGAGATTCATTGTTTGGTGCGAAGTCGATTTAAGTCAGCACTTGATGGCTGCGAATCGATTGACCGTGTATGGACGCTGGAGACCGCTCAAATTTTGGGTCCTTTGGTGGATTATAGCGGCAACATGACCGAAAGCCTTCTGCGAATGACTGAGTTTTCAGAGCTCTTGCAAGAACAGGATTTCGATGAAGTCATCAATCTATCGTTTTCGCCATTGTCGAGTTACTTTACCTCGCTCTTATGGGTCCCAGGCCAGAAGATCAGTGGATACAGCCGATTTGACGATGGTTTTTTGTCTATTCCCGACGACCCGAGTGCCTATTTCTATGCCCAAGTGGGTATCGGTAAGTTCAATCGCTATCATCTTGGCGAAATATTTGCTGCCGTCTCACAGACTGAGTTGGAGGCATCGGATTGGATATTTCCAAAGAATTGGGACCTCGCTGAAAGAGCAAAAAGGTGGAATGAAAAGATTGGTGGCGACCCTTACTTGGTGATTCATTTAGGTGCGAGCCAAACTCTAAAGACCTATCCCACTTATAAATGGAAATCGGTTATCAAGCAGGTCTTACGGCAGTGGAATGGGAAAATTGTTTTGATTGGGGCGGCGGCGGAGCAAAGCCTTGCCGAGGAAACCATTCCCACAGAATTTATTAATCGAATTGAAAATTTTTTGGGACAAACTGAGTTTGCTGATGTGGGGACTTTGATTTCTGGAGCAAAACTTCTTGTCGGTGGCGATAGTGCTCCGATGCATTTGGCGAGTTTCACCGAGACGCCGTGCCTCAATTTGTCATTTTCTGGGGTTAATTTTTGGGAAACGGGTCCACGGACAATGGGCAGTCGGATCATTTTTTCTTCGACACCAGAGGGTTTGCCGTCGGATCGCGTGGCGCTGGAGATCACCAGTATGCTTTCGGGCCAAGAGAGCGGATTTGAAGTCATTCAGCGCGACGTTGCGGGTGTTGTCGGCTATCGGTGGATTAAGAGGGAGGACCAGGATTTTTCATGGCGATTGATCAATGCCATATATTCGGGCGGGGAATGGCCGGTTGTCGAGGATCGATTGATCGCCAGTGGAATGTGGCAATTGCGTGAGGCCACCCGCACGGCTCTTGATGAGCTTAAGAATTTAAATCATCCCGAAAAGAGGTCCATGTCGCTTCGAATTGTTGAGAATTCAGATCTCGCCATTTCTGCAATTGCCAAGGTGGTTCCGCCGCTTCAGCCGCTCGTGTCGTGGTTTGAAGCGGAAAAAATTAGACAAGGACCAAATGATCTTGAAACTTTGATAGAGGAATATTC
>JAPKGD010000019.1 GCA_026648125.1 Bdellovibrionales bacterium
GGGTCCTTCATTGCGTAAAAGGCAAAGAGCACGAGAAAAGCCACAATCAACCGAAACCACGCGATAGTACCCGTCGAAGCAAAGTGAAGGGCTTGTCTGAGGGCAATGGCGAGCAAGGCCCAGCAGATCCCAGTGATCATGGCAAAAATGAGTCCGGCTGTTCGTGTGGTCATGCGGTGAGTCCTCAAATGGGGGCCGATACTAGCACAAGGCGAGTCCAAAGAGCCTACCTTTTTCTTGAGGATGTGGCGCAAATTTCTGATGATGAGGGAGGGGGGATGTATGGGTAATATTTTTCTTGTGGCGAGCTCCATTATCATTGGGGCTGAGGTTGGTTTTGCTCTCTATTGGCCGCCGGGATTGTGGTCCCTCGTTGTCCTTGCTCCCTTGCTCCTACTTGGCTTCATTGACTATGCACAAGTCCGACAGGGGGTCAGGCGGAACTTTCCAATCATTGGGAATTTGCGCTATTTCTTTGAGTTTATTCGGCCGGAGCTCCAGCAGTATTTTGTGGAGGACAATCTCAATGGTCGTCCCGTTTCTCGGGAATATCGCTCCGTGGTCTATCAGCGGGCAAAGGGGCAAATGCAAACGCTCCCCTTTGGCACTCAACGCGATGTTTATGGCGAGGGCCACGAATGGGTGAACCATACCATCATACCCAAACATGTAGATGAAAAGAGCTTGAGAGTGACGATTGGTGGACCAGCATGTCAACAGCCCTACCAAGCGAGCCTGCTTAATGTTTCAGCCATGAGTTACGGTGCTCTCAGTCGGGCCGCGATTGAAGCTCTCAATCGGGGGGCCTTAGCCGGTGGTTTTTATCATAATACAGGAGAAGGGGGAATCAGCTCGTATCATCTCTCCGGTGGGGATCTCGTTTGGCAAATAGGAACGGGTTATTTTGGCTGTCGAACAAGCGATGGTCGTTTTGACGAAAGTGCGTTTCGTGAGAAAGCCAATCTCCCACAAGTAAAGATGATTGAAATTAAACTTTCTCAAGGAGCAAAGCCCGGAAAAGGGGGAGTTTTACCCGGGGCCAAAGTCAGTGAAGAGGTTTCTAAAATTCGAATGGTACCGCTCGGCAAAGATGTCATTTCTCCGGCCTTTCATTCGGCATTTTCGACACCAGAAGAGTTGCTTCAATTTGTTCAGAAACTTCGTGAGCTCAGCTCAGGAAAGCCCATTGGTTTTAAATTGTGCCTTGGTCATCACCATGAGTTTATGGCGATTTGTAAGGCCATGAAAAAGACGAACCTCCTTCCAGATTTTATTACGGTGGATGGAGCAGAAGGTGGAACGGGAGCAGCACCCTTGGAATTTGCAAATTCCGTTGGCACTCCACTTGATGAAGGGTTGGCATTTGTAGTGGACACGCTGAAGGTCATGGGGCTTCGTCAACACATTCGCATTATCAGCTCAGGAAAGGTCTTTACGGCTTTTCATATGGTCACTAAGTTTGCTCTTGGAGCCGACGTGGTGAACTCAGCTCGAGGAATGATGCTGGCCTTAGGCTGTATTCAAGCTCTAAAATGCAACAGCAATCATTGCCCTGTCGGAGTTGCAACCACCGATCCTCGATTAGTTCGAGGGCTTCATGTGCCTTCGAAGTCAATTCGAGTGGCGAATTTTCATCGCGAAACAATGCATTCTCTGGCAGATCTTTTAGGAGCCATGGGAAAAACGCATAGTCGGGAGGTCCAGCGTCGAGATGTTTTTCGCCGTATGGGCCAAGGCGTTGTGAAAACCTATGAAGACCTTTTTCCCACGCAAGAAGAGGGGGCTCTTTTCAGCCAGGCTGAGGGGAGTCCGCGGGTTGAATTGGTGCGGGCATTTCAACAATCGAGGGCAGAGGACTTTGCTCTGCAATCCTAGAAACAGGTGATCTAACCTGCTTTGGAGGGAGCGGATTCATTAACTTCGATTTCAATTTCACCCTTGTAGTCCGGGACGACATTGCCAAACTCATCGACAGCTTTGATTGTGACGGGAAGAGGGGCACCAGCTTCAATTTGATCAGGGGTCTCCATCAGGATTTGCGCAACGGGTCCCGGCTTTACCAAGACAATTCGATTGGGGGGAAGCGCAATTCCCGAGTCAGAGGAGTCGTTCATTTCAATTTCAATTTTTTCTGCTTGATTCCACTTTGTATCGAATCGTGCTTGGCCATTCTGAATTTTTATTTTTTCAGATCGAGAGTGTTTTCCTTTTAGAGTCAACTCAACTTCGCCATTGAATTGATCACTCGTGTTTCCATAGTTATCACGACAGGTGATTATTAAGCTAAATAATTGACCGGCCTTAACTTCTTCCTGGCAGATCCACGATATGGAGCTGACCTTGCCGGGCTTCACCTCGACTTTTGCGGGTTGAGAGGAACGAATAGATTTGTCATTTGACTCTTTTAGGCGAACCACCACAACGCCAGCGCGAACTTGTTTGAGGGATACAGTGGTAACTCCCCCGACCATTTCTACTTTTTCTGTTCGAGATTCACTTTCTAAAGATAGGGGGGCGTGAGGAGTCGGAGATAATGGAGGTGTCACCGCAGGAGAGGGATGATCTTTGGGCTTAGTTTCATGAGAAGATTTCATGGGAGGTGGGGAGTCTTGGTTCTCAAGCTTTGGCGTCGGGGGAATAGAGATGACCGACGGAGTTGAAACGGTGATGGGAGGAGGGGCGCCTTTTTCAAGGGGTGGTAAAGGTTGCGCGGAATTGGTTGTGGATCGACTCGGACGTCGTGCGACTTGTTCCTGAGGGGGCGGAATTTCTGGAGGCGCAGGGTAAGGCGATGACCCCAAATTAATGTCCGTCGCCGTAACTTGTGTGGAATCTACCGATACAAGAGGTGTAAAGCGCGTTTCAACTAGGGCCCAATCACCCAAAACCTCATCGTAGTAGTAGTCAATGGGAAGCAAGTCCCCACGAGTGAGGCGCTCGCGGACCTCCATTTCAGTAAGAGGCCCGACCTCTTGCTGATTGTGGACGACTATAAATGACGATTGCATGAGGTTCCTCCAACAATGATTTATCGGCAAAAGGCCGAGGGACATTGATGGAGGTCTCGAGAATCAGGCAGGAATTTTCAATTTATCCCGCCCAATGTCGGGTGCAAGTTTACCATTAAAAAGTTCAACTGGACCATGGGCGGTACTCGGCTTTAACGGCCACCCATAAAATGGTGAGTCACCTTTTTTATCAGCTGATTCTGTGTGAGTCTGCTCGTGGTAACAACTGTCACGTCTTTGCGGTCTTTGAAGGCGCGGCTCAGTTCCTTGCTAAATTCAATTTTTGCAGTACTAGGACCAAGTACGAGAATTTCATCAGCATTTTTTAACTTCGCCATGACTTTAACGTAGTAGCGATGAATTTCCTCCATCCGATGTCCCCAAATTTTTTTCTCGGCACCACCACCATCACCACCGCTGGGTCTCCTGGCACGAAATCCACCAGTCGACTTGTGTTTTCTTTGAAGATTAGAGGCAATTCGTGAAACTTTGGGTCCTGAAGCCTTAAACTCAACCACGAACGCTTGTTTGTGATCAATCCAAACGCCTGTGCGTAGAGGTACGGCGGGTTTCTTTGCCATAACTTACTCCTTGTATGGGCTCAACTTGGAGATGGACTCTACCAAACCTTAGCCGCCTCGACAAATGTCCGCATTTTCAATTTTTGGGTCGATTTGTAGCGTTATTAGTTGAGCTTAACCTGCTGAATTCCGACGAGTATTTGAAAAACCTGCAAGACTTAGAGGGGCTATGGCATCTAGCGAATCACGAGTGCGAGTCAGATATTTTAGCCTCTCGTACTTTCTTCCTCTCATTTTAATAATTGGAGCGATCATCATCGGACTGTTCTTAACCATGCCCGCTTTGACGATGAATTCTGTGGGAATGGTCCTTTTTGCCGGAATTATAGCGATAATCTGGTTGTGGATCTTCGGCTCTGTCTGGCGTCGTGCAAAAGTCGAACTAATTTCACTGATGAAAGGAGGGCGGAGAGTCATATTTCGCGAAGGGTATGTAGACATTCCCGTCCATCTTTTTTCTCGCGGTATCAAGCTCCTTCAGAAAAATCCGAACCTCATCAACTACCGCTTTCAGTATGCCAACATCGAATATGTGTCGTGGCTTGTCGTGGGGTTGGGTGGCGATATGACAGCGGAAGTGACCATTGTGCTCACCAATGGTAAAGAGTTTCATCTCAATCCGAACAACATTTCTGACCGCCGAAGATTTTTGTCTAAACTTGTTCAATATGGCAATGTGCAGGTCATTACCCACACTCCCAGTATGCCAACGCCAGACCTGCCGTCTTAAAGATATTTTTTTCGATCTTGAACAATAAAATCGCGCCACCGACTGAGTTGTGCGGGAGTCATGGATGCGTAACAAATTGTTCCGCTCGAAGCGGGCTCTGTTCGACTGATTTGGCTTTCTCGCCCCAATTCATAAATGCGATGTTCGTGTTCTCTGGGGAAGAAGAGTTCTACTTCTGTATTGAGACTCTGGGCAGCCCCAGACATGAGCTTTCTGAGTTTGTCGAGGCCCTCTCCCGTTTTTGCACTAATAAAAACCCGAGGAAAGGCTTTAACTTGAAATTGCTTGGACAGGTCGGCTTTATCAACTTTATTGAAGACATGTATGACAGGCTTTTTCTCCCAGCCAAACATTTCAATCATTTCGTTGACCACTTTTATCTGTTGCTCCATTTGCGGGCTAGAGAGATCAACGACGTGCAAGAGCACGTCAGCCTCTGCCGATTCTTCGAGTGTTGCTTTAAAGGCCTCAACCAAATGAGCTGGTAAGCGGCGAATAAAGCCCACCGTATCCGTGACAACGACATTGCCCACTTCCGGTAAGAAGACTTTCCGTGTGGTTGGATCTAATGTCGCAAACGGCTGATCTTTGGCGAGGACATTGGATTGAGAGAGTCGATTCAAGAGCGAGCTCTTTCCCGTGTTCGTATATCCGATCAAAGCAAAGCTGGGAATTTTCTGCTTTCTTCTTAAAGCTCTGTGTTGAGAGCGACTTTGGCGAACGCCTTCGAGTTGCTTACGGATTTGCCGCACTCTCTCGCGAATTCTCCGCCGGTCACTTTCAAGCGCTGTTTCACCAGGGCCTCTCGTACCGATTCCGCCCCCTTGACGGGAGAGCGAACCAAGCCACGCCCCCACCATTCGTGGGAGTTGATCGAGCATCTGTGCGAGTTCAACCTGAAGCTTTCCTTCATAGGTGTGCGCTCGTTGAGCAAATATGTCGATGATGAGTTGGTTGCGATCGAGAACCCTTGCACCAAGCTCTTGTTGAAGATTTCGACCTTGTACGCCACTCAACTGGTGATCCACAATCACTGCGTGCGCCTTGGTTTCTTCAACGAGTTGTTTGATTTCCTGCACCTTGCCCGTACCGATTAAAAAAGCCGGGTTGAAGGCGGGAAGGACTTGGGCCAAATTACTGACGATTTCGTATCCTGCCGCTATGGCAAGCTCTTCCAGTTCTGCAAGACTGTCTTTGAGTTCTGTAAAAGAGTCGGACTTGAGACCGACACCGACAACGATGGCGCGAGGTTTATCATTCTGAGACGACTTGGGCAGTTTCCGCTACTCCTTGTAGGCCTGGGCTTCCAGGGCCGTAAGTACTATTGTATTCACAATATCGTCCACTGTACAGGTTCTCTGTAAAACATTAGCAGGCTTTTTGACCCCCATAAGAAAAGGGCCCAAAACCTCGCCTCCCCCCAGTTGTTGGACGAGCTTATAGGAGATGTTACCTGAGTCTAAATTTGGGAATATAAGGATGTTCGCCCCCCCCTTTATTTCGCAAAAGGGGAAAATTCTCTCCACAATTTCGGGGTTCACCGCCGTATCGGCCTGCATTTCACCGTCTACAATGAGCTTGGGGTGGCGCTCTTTAACCAACCGGGCAGCTTCTTGCATCTTTTTAGGGGTGTCCCTTTTGCCGGAAAAATTTGTGAAGCTGAGCATAGCAATCTTTGGGGTCATACCAAAGTATTTGGCGACAGAAGCGGCATGAATCGAGAAATTGGCAATCTGCTGAGCGCTGGGCTCAATATTCATGGTCGTATCCGCAAACAAGATCATTCGATCTTTCCACAGCACGATATTGAGGCCTGAGGCCGTTTTGCTGCGGCCAGTGCCAATGATTTCTAAGATGGGGCGAACACAGTCGCTATAACTCTGTGTCGCTCCAGTGACCATGGCATCCGCGTCGCTCATATGGACGGACATGGCGGCAAAGTAATTGGGGTCGGACATCAAACGTTCCGCTTCGGCTTGCATTACGCCCTTGCGCTGCCGCATCTCGTGAAGAGCTTTGGCGTATTCGGTGAACTTAGGGTGTCGAGTCGGATTGACGATGGGAACGTCAGCAAGATTGTCGAGCTCCAACTCGCGAATCTTTTCTCTGACCTGGCCCACTTCGCCCAAAAGAACGGGGCGAATGACGTGTTCATTTGCAATCGTATTGAGGGCTTTGAGGATCTTGGAGCTTTTTCCCTCTGGGAAAAAGATCAGGGGCAGCTCCTGCTTTTTGGCGGTGGAATTTGTTTTAACCCTATTTATAAGAGTTCGAATAAAGCCGCGAGTTCTACTCTGTAATGCCTCAAGGTGTTCGGCATAGGCATTGAGGTCTTCAATTGGCCTTTGTGCCACTCCTGAATCTATTGCGGCTTTCGCCACAGCGGGTGCTACTTTTTGTAAGACCCGAGGATCAAAGGGCTTAGGGATGATGTAATCAGCCCCAAAATGAAAAACCTTGTCTTGATAAACGGCGGAGACGCTTTCCGGAACGTCTTCTCGGGCCAATTCGGCGAGAGCTTTTACTGCTGCAAGTTTCATTTCTTCGTTGATCTGTTTGGCGCGGACATCCAACGCGCCTCGAAATATCGAAGGAAAGCCAAGGACGTTGTTAACCTGATTAGGGAAGTCGCTTCGTCCCGTCGCTACAATGCAATCGGGGCGGACAGCGCGGCAAGCGTCGGGGAGAATCTCTGGGTCTGGATTGGCCATCGCAAAAATAATTGGCTTTGGAGCCATGCTTTTGACCATTTCCGGTGTGACAGCACCTGCGACACTCAGGCCCACGAACACGTCAGCTCCCTGGAGGGCTTCGCTTAAATTTCGCCGCTCCGATTCCACGGCAAATTCCTCTTTATACTTATTCATTCCTTTTTGCCGGCCCTTGTAAATAACTCCGCTCGAATCACACATGGTGATGTTTTCTGGCTTTACCCCGAGGGATTTAAACAATCTTCCGCAGGCCACGGCGGCGGCACCGGCGCCATTGAAAACAACTTTAACTTCTTTGAGATCGCGACCCGTAATATGGCAGGCATTTATTAATGCTGCGCCAGAGATAATTGCAGTGCCGTGCTGGTCGTCGTGAAATATGGGGATGTTCATCTCTCGCTTGAGAGTTTCCTCAATAATAAAGCAATCCGGAGCGGCAATATCCTCCAAGTTGATGCCGCCAAAGGTGGGTTCCAGTGCTTTCACCGCAGCAATGAATTCTTCGGTCGTCTTTGTTTGCAGTTCGATATCGAAAACATTAATTCCCGCAAACTGCTTAAAAAGGATGCCCTTTCCTTCCATGACCGGTTTGCCCGCAAGGGGTCCAATGTTGCCCAGGCCAAGAACAGCCGTTCCATTGGTAATGACCGCAACAAGGTTTCCTTTAGTCGTGTAGTCGTAGGCCTTCGCGGGGTCCTTGGCAATTTCCTTACAAGGGGCCGCAACGCCGGGAGAGTAGGCGAGAACCAAGGAGCGCTCAGTTCGGCACTCTTTGCTCGAAATGACCTCAACCTTTCCGGGGGTGGGTTTAGCGTGAAATTCAAGGGCGTCGCGTTCTAAGTTTCGGTCCATGCCGGGCTCCTTCAAAATCATGGCGCAAATTCACCTTCACATTAGAGAGGGGGGTGAATTGTGTCAATGAAGGCAAAGGCTCCGCGCGGCCATTTTTATGTGACTTTTTCGCCGCTTGACGCGGCTCATCGCCAGTCGCTGACGGGAGCTTAAATTGACAAAAAGCCTGGGCGCTGCCAGCGTAGTTGAGACGTGCAACTGGTCAATTCATCCAAGGAGTTAAACATGTCTCAAGACCGCGATGTGGTCATTGTTGATGGAACCCGCACTCCCTTTGCCAAGGCAGGAACCAAACTCAAAGAAATTCACCCGTCAGAGCTAGGGCGCGTTGCACTGAAGGAGCTACTGGACCGTACCAATATCGATGGTCAGTTAGTGGATGAGGTCATCATCGGAAACGTGGGAAATCCCTCTGATGCGGTGAATATCTCTCGAGTGATAGCGTTGAGAGCCGGACTTCCTCTCGGCGTTTCGGCCCATTCCGTTCATAGAAATTGTGCCTCCGCAATGGAGAGTATCGCCGAGGGTTTCGACAAGATTAAAGCCGGTTCGGCCGACGTGGTGGTGGCAGGTGGTACAGAATCCATGTCCACTTACCCTTTGATGATGGGCGATGCTTTCGTCAAAAATTTTGAACGTCTATCGACGGCTCGATCTCTGGGGCAACAACTCGGAGCTCTTGGTGGTCTGCTCCGCAGCGATCTTAAACAGGTGGTTGATTTAATGACAACCGGCCCCATGCAAAGCACTCCTTTTAAACCACGCATAGCGGTCGTTGAAGGTCTAACTGATCCCTTTGTTGGCATAAATATGGGGCAGACGGCAGAAATCTTGGCCAAAGAGTTTAATATCACTCGGCAAGAACAAGATGCCTTTGCCTTACGCAGTCATCAATTGGCGGTGGCGGCGCAAAAGAGTAAGCGCCTGAGCGAAGAAATCACTCCGGTATTTCTTCCTCCCAAATACAAAGAATTTGTCGCTGAAGATGTCGGTCCCCGGGCGGAGCAAACCATGGAGCAACTCGCAAAACTCAAGCCGTTTTTTGACCGACAGTATGGCTCTATTACGGTCGGGAATGCGTGCCCCATCACGGATGGTGCCGCAATGGTTTTAATGATGAGTCGCGCAAAAGCGAAAGAGTTAGGATACAAACCGATCGTGAGCGTTCGCTCGTATGCATTTGCGGGACTTCAGCCAGAGCGGATGGGATTAGGTCCGGTGTATGCATCTCCTAAGGCTCTTAAGCGGGCCGGTTTGAGTTTAAAAGATATGGGTCTCATTGAGCTTAACGAAGCATTTGCTGCACAGGTTTTGGCTTGTGTGAAGGCGGCGGGAAGCCGGGAGTTTGCCAAGGAAAAATTGGGATTAGATCAGGCGCTCGGAGAAATTGATCTCGACAAACTCAATGTCAATGGCGGGGCTATTGCGTTGGGACATCCAGTTGGTGCCACCGGGACTCGATTAGTGCTGACCTTGATGCGAGAAATGCAAAAGCGCAATGTTGAATTTGGTCTTGCAACCTTGTGTATCGGTGGCGGTCAGGGCGGAGCAGTCGTCCTTCAGAGAGAGGCATAAAGACATGAGCATTCAAGAAAGTATTCGAATTGTTGGAAAAGGAGATGTGGCCCTCGTGGAGTGGGACCTCATCGGCGAAAAGGTCAACAAACTGTCTTCTCCCGTGATGGCCCGATTTCGCGAAGTCATTAATGAGATCAAAACCTCGTCCTATAAAGCAGTGGTTCTTATCTCTCGTAAGCCCAAAATTTTTATCGCAGGTGCGGACATTGATGAGATCAAGAAGATTACGGATCCAGGCGACTGCCGCAAACTTCTTGATCAAGCTCACGAAATCCTCAACGAGTTGGAAGATTTGTCCATTCCAACAATTGCAGCGATCAATGGGGCCTGTCTTGGTGGCGGCTGTGAGATGGTCATGTGTTGCGACTACCGCATTGCCTCTGATGCGAAAGAAACAAAAATCGGACTTCCTGAAGTTAAACTGGGAATTTTTCCGGGCTTTGGGGGCTGCATAAGAATGCCCCGCTTGGTCGGACTACAGGCGTCGCTTGATATTATTCTTGCTGGAAAAGCTGTCGATGGTCGCAAAGCGGTTAAACTTGGCCTTGTCGACGAGTGCGTTCCGCAACAGCAGCTTGAGGAGCGGGCAATAAAATTTGCCAACGAGATTGTCGCGAGCAACAAGGGCAAACGTAAAAAGCGTTTCAAACCCCGGTCTGTTTTAGAGAAATTTCTGGAGTCCCCAGTTGGCCGTCCCGTTGTCTTTTCACAGGCTAAAAAAACTGTGCTTAGCCAGACGAAAGGGTTTTATCCGGCGCCAATTAAAGCTTTGGAAGTCATTCAAAAGACCTATGGCTCAGGAAATCGGCAAAAAGCTTTAGGCGTAGAAATGGAAGCCTTTTGCCAGGTCGCGGTTTCTGAAATTAGCAAGCACCTCATCAACCTGTTTTTTATGATGGAAGACATCAAAAAGCAGACAGGTGTTGCTGACCCTCAAGTGAATGCACGCCCGGTCAAGCATATGGCCGTACTTGGTGCGGGCACGATGGGTGGGGGCATCGCTTTGTTAGCCGCGGACAACGGAATCAAAGTGCGCATGAAAGATATCACCAACGAGGCGTTGGCCTTGGGATATAAAGCGGCTGCGGATGTTTGGCTTAAAGATCTCAAGCGAAGAAAAATCGCCAAACACGACTTTGAACGAAAGATGTCCTTGATTTCAGGAGGAATGGACTTTGCTGGTTTTGGCAATGCCGATCTCGTGGTGGAAGCGATTGTCGAAGATATGGAAATTAAGAAGAAAGTGATCGCTGAGACAGCAAAGCACTGCCCCGAGCATTGCCTCATTGCCACCAACACATCCTCCTTGTCGGTGACAGAAATGGCTAAGGCGCATCCGCGTCCGGAGAATTTTTTGGGCATGCACTTTTTTAATCCGGTCCATAAGATGCCTCTGGTTGAGGTCATCCGTGGGCCGCAAACCAGTGATGAGGCGGTTGCGACCGTTTTTGAAGCCTCTAAGAAAATGGGCAAGATCCCCGTCGTCGTGAAGGACGGACCCGGCTTTTTAGTAAACCGACTCCTTTTGCCCTACATGATTGAGGCCATGTTTTTGCTCGAAGAGGGAATGGATATCCAAACGGTAGATCGCTGGTATACCCACAAGTTTGGTATGCCGATGGGGCCATTTCGTCTCATGGATGAAGTCGGGCTCGATGTCTGCGTGAAAGTGGTAAAGGTCTTTAAAAAGTCACTTGGAGAGCGCATTCAAGTTCCAAGTGTAGCTGAGAAGTTTGCGGGTTCCGGGCGGCTGGGAAAAAAGAATTCTCGAGGTTTTTACCTCTATGATGATAAAGGAAAAGAACTCTCGGTGGACCAGACCGTTTATAAAGACTTGGGCGTGGGCTCGCCAACCAATAAGTTGAGCGAGAAGGAGTGTCTTGAAAGAGGCATTTTCACAATGATTAATGAAGCTGCTTTAGCGCTGCTTGAAGAGCGGATTGCAGAGCGCCCCGAAGAAGTGGATTTAGCGATGATCATGGGAACTGGATTCCCTCCATTTCGAGGAGGCCTTTTGCGCTACGCGGATAGCTTGGGTAGCCAATACATTGCCTCAGAGCTTGAAATCTATGCCGCTCGATGTGGTCAGCGCCTAAAGCCCAGCCAACCCTTGGCCAACATGGCAAAGACGAATCGCAAGTTTTATCCGTAGAGGACTGTCTCAATCTGAGACAGTTGTAAAGAGGTCGAACGGCGGGATTGATTTGCCTAATCCCTTGTCAGCCGTTGACGCAAAATTGGCTTTCTTGATGAGAAGGTGTGCCAACTCACCTCAACACGCAATAATTTGCAGATAATCCTCAAAAACTGGGCATGGGCGTTGCCTTAAGGGTTAGTAAGCCCCTGTGAGGTGGAAGATGAAAACGCTTTTGAGACTATCAATGATCGCCTTTATTGCTCTGCCCCTTGTGGCGTGTAACAAAGGCACGAAAAAGAATAGCTCTATTTCTGTAGGGCGAACTGTGCGAGGTCCTACTCAGCTTGTTCCTAATGGAACGGCGCCGACTCAATTGCCGGGTTGGAACACTTCCACGGCGGGAACT
>JAPKGD010000190.1 GCA_026648125.1 Bdellovibrionales bacterium
CCAGACGCTTTTGGCCATGACGGACTTGGATAACTTCCCAGCCATTGGCTTCCATGGTTCGTTGAATTCGATCATCGTCTGTACCAGACATCACGCCCTTGTTGGTGATGCGGTGTCCGTCGAGTGATTGTCGGTTGTAGTCAATGATCCATGTCACATTGCCCAGTTCTCGTTCTGCAAAGTCTGGAATGGCTTCGTAGAGAGAGCCTTCACGAAACTCAGAATCGCCAATGAGAGACCAAAAATGGGCTTTGGGAACCTCATAACCATGCTTTCGAGCAAAATTATAAGCGAGGGCAAGGTAGCCCGAATTGACGGGCGGAATGCCGACCGTTCCCGATGGTAAAAAATTGTGGTGATCGGGATCATAGGCCGAATGGTACGACTGAAAACAGAATTCTCCATTTTGCGGAAATGCTCTGAGGTTATGCATAGCGCGTTCGGCCTCCTCAGGGCTCAGACGGCTTAAATCGGACTTGAGCAGGAGGTCCAGAGCGTAGTTATAGGAGTGATCTGTAGGCGAGGCGTGTGGCTTGACGGCCATATGATCAAAGCCCGTCTTAACCACAAGATGGAGGGCTCCCAAAATATGAAGAGCACTGGCGCAGGCGGAGCTGTGGCCGCCGACTTTGGGATCACCTTTTTCAACATTCGCCCGTGAGTTTGCGAGATGGATCATCTGGTTGGAGTAGTAATGGGCTCTCACAGCGATGTTTTCGAGAGTCTTCCAATCAGCCTTTTTGCCCATATTGAACCCTTTCCGTTATGAGAAGCGCCTGAATTTAAAGGGGATTGTCTCGGGAGGCAAGGCGGAGCTCTTGGCGCCTGATTTGAGGGTCTGAAAGGCCTAAGAGGGTCTCGTTCGCGAGAAGCTCCTGTCCGCCCGTAGCGGAGATGATCAAGGGGAAGCCACCATTCCAGAAATCCCCAGTGGATTCCATCGCCTGGAGAAGATGAAAAGGAGCCCGAAGCCCTTGCTGCACTGCAAAGAAAATGAGCTTTTTAAGTTGTTCACGGGGGCCAAATGAGACTTCCACCGGGAGAACAACGGCTGGGTCGATTCCCAATTTCAGGGCCGATCTTAAATTGCTCAGGAGATTGGCCTCTTCGCCATTGGTATCGAATACGAGTTCACATCTTTCGAGCGAGGGGCATTTGCGTAAGGTATCGTCGGAACTTAATCCCGAAAGCACCACAACAATGGATGGGCTCAATTCGCATGCCTCGCGAATTCGTCGTTCTAATAGAGGTAGACCATCGCTATCGGCGAGCCAAGGGCACTCTGATTCGGAATGGTTTCGATACCCGGCGAGCAATATAATTCTCATTCTTCAAACCTCGCGAATTCAGGCTTAATTTGAGGCTGAAAATAGCTACTGGCCTCGAGCACAAAATCCCAGCGTATCTTTATGGTGCCATCCTCATCAACCAGTCCCTTTGGAGGATTTGGGAATGGCTGTGCGGCACGAAATGCTTCAACGGCAGCATCATCGAGAAGTTCAATACCACTCGGGCTGACGACCTCGACTCGAACGAGTTCTCCCGCAGGGTTTAAAACAATGACGACTTGGGTTACGTGATCCTTAGCTGAGGCAATGGTTCGGCCCTGTCGGAAAATCATTTTTACTTTTGAGCGAATGGTCGGCTCCCAATGTTGTCGAATTCTTTCCTTAATTCGGGAGTAATAAGAGAAGTAAACAAATTCTCTTGTGGAGAGCATGGTTTGCATTCCGATCTCCACATCCTTGAGATGATCGTCCGTGCTGCTTGGGAGGTCGCTTTGCCCCTCATCGCCGGGCTGCTGAACCTGTGGTGGTTGAATTTTGAAGAGAGGTTTCAGGCTTGCGAGGGTTGGCTTTCCAGATTTTGGGGACGGGGACTCGTCCACAGGCTCTTCTTCAGGCTGAGGGGAAGCTGCCGCTTGAGTCGACTTTTTTCCACTTTGAGTGGCATTGTGAAATTTGTCATTGGCACGGGCCCGAGTTTGCTTTTCTACCTTTTGACTGGTCGCACTTAAGAATTTTGCCTTGTCATCGATTTGGTCATTCATTTGTTCTTGGCTGTCCACAATCTGCTGGTGATCTTTAACTTGGTCGACCGGCTTGTCGGGGGATTTAAACTCAATTTCAACCAATTCATGTGAGCGAGAGGGGGCGCGATTGGGAGCTGAAATAAGTCCGAGCCATGAGAACACGTGAATCAACATCGAAAGAAAAACAAAAATAGTAATTTTTCGATGAAGACCCTTAAACATCTAGACCTCGTTATAGATTTATCGGCCAGAAGCGGGGGTGGATTGAGGTCTGATTGGAATCAATTTTCTCTTTTGATTGGGCAAAATGCGGCGTAAACTGACGACTATGAAATTTGAGGTGGCAGCTCAGACTGACGTCGGTCTAAAAAGGGAAATTAACCAGGATTCAGTGCTTATTGATCACGACCTTGGTCTATTTGTTGTGGCAGATGGAATGGGCGGACACAGAGGCGGAGAAGTGGCCTCTGCGCTAGCTGTTGAAACTGTACAAGATTATCTTCGCGAGCGAGTTGAAGAACTTAAGCAATCGCCTAAAGTGGTTTTGCATGACGCTTATCGCGAAGCGAGTGCGCGAATTCACCATCGTAGTACAGTAGAAACTCCAGAGCTCATGGGCATGGGCACGACGATGGTCTTGATGCTTGCAGTAAATGATCGGGTGTTTATCGCCAATGTGGGGGATTCTCGAGCCTACCTCTATCGATTTCCTTATCTTTGGCAGCTCACCGAGGACCATTCTCTCATTAATGAGCAAGTTAAGGCCGGCGTTATCCCTGAGGAAGAAGCACCCAATGTGCTTGGGCGTAATGTGATTACGAGAAGTGTGGGTTTCGAACACGATGTCATGGCGGATATCATTGAGCGACCACTTCAGCCCAATGATCTGTTTATTTTGTGCTCCGATGGCCTCTCTGGGCTGGTGACGAGCGATCGCCTTATAGAAATTTGCCAAAGTGGCCAGGTTAAAGAGATCGTAACGCGAAGCATTTACGAGGCAAAAAAGGCCGGCGGAGACGACAATGTCTCAGTTATCGCAATTCGACCCATTCCAGACTAAGGCCGCGGTGCGCTGGTCTTGACGCGACTTCCCAGTTGCCAATAAAATTGAGGTTTATGGATCGCAAATCCTACACGTTGATCTTAGCAAGTAATCGTCACGGGGAAACTCGAAGCTGGACCATTTCCTCAGGCTGGGTCAAAGCCGCCATGGGATTGTCTGTCACCTTTGCCGTTATTTTTTCTGCTGCAGCAGTGGATTATGTGGGGCTCCTTCTCGATGCCGGGCAGGGAAAAGTTCTCAGAGCTGAAAACGATCAGCTGAAGCGACAGTTCCAAGTGGTGGAGAGCAAATTAAGTTCGCTCGAGTCGAGCCTTGACCGAGTTCAAAATTTTACTCGTAAACTCAAAGCGATAACCAATGTGGAGGACGAAGATCGTCCAACAAATCTTGCGCTTGGGCCCATCCCAAAACCCGGGCAGGATCTCGGTGGCGAGGAACCACTTCTTGATCGCCAACCAAGTTCTGAATTTTTAATCAGAGAATCACCGCTCAATGAAAAAGTTCCCATTCATGACTCGGAAGGAGAATTGGCTCGGGATACTGTGCGAAATTACGCCTCGCTGTCAGTTCGAATTGATCGGGCAGTAAAGCAGACACAGCTTCGTGAGCAGGGCGTGCTTCAGTTGTGGGAGACGTTGAGCGAAAGGCAAAGCCTCATCAATGCGACTCCAAATATTAAACCAGCACGAGGTTGGTTTACCTCTCGTTTTGGCTATCGAGTGGACCCATTTACTGGGCAGCCAGAGATGCATGCTGGTCTGGATATTGCCGCTCCTCCAGGGACGCCAGTTTATGCTCCTGCGGATGGGATTATCTCATACGTTGGCTACGAAGCGGGATATGGCAAAATTGTTTCGATAGATCACGGATATGGTGTTGTGACTCGATTTGCACATAACTCTCGAGTTTTTGTTGAGCAGGGCCAGAAAGTTAGTCGCCGAGATGTGATATCGGCGATTGGAAGTACGGGCCGTTCTTCTGGTCCTCACCTCCACTACGAAGTTCGCGTCAATGGCGTGCCCGTCGACCCCGAAAACTACGTCCTCGACGAATAAAAGGTACCTGGTGGGTTTTGCGGGTCACGCCGCGTAATTCTGTGCGCCACTCCATTCTGAATATTCCATGGATCCTTTGAATTTAAACGGCTTTTGAAGTGTTAAATTTTGCTGCACTGTGACCCGCAAAACCCACCAGGTACCTTTTATAGCTGCGGTCGTCAGTTTGAATTTGAACTGGGTTCAAAATCCGGTCCGCGGGGATTCAAAGCGTCCTGGGAAATTTGAACTGGAGCTGCTGGGGAGGAATCTTTTTCTACCCACTTTCGATAAAACCACGTCAGATCAAGCGCCACATAAGGTAGAGGAAACATTCCCGCAAATGGCCCCACATTCCATTGAAGCTTTGAGTGGGCCGAAGATCTTGCAAAGTTGAGGGCATTTCCCACAATAAAAGTGTTGTCTCTCTCCCAATGTTTGTCTGTCGTTTCTTGTAAGGAAAAATGAAATGCGAGATCAATAATTCTGTGCTCTGCGCGATGACTTATTGGGCGAGGAAACTTTTCTTTGCAGATTTCGAAAAGCACATGAAGAACATAGAGTCTCAGGGAGTCCGGTCCCCGAAACACTTGAGTTTCAGGCGGTGTACACCGACCGTTAATATCAAATTTAAGCCGAGCTTGGATATTTCCCTGGATTTTCTGATGAGAAAGGGAGCTTGGATAACTCAAGACAGAATCAATTTTTGCATATACGCGAGTATAAAAAGAGCTGTTTTCAACGAGCGCAAATTCGCCGGCACCAGCACCCCAAACGTTTAAGTCGATAGCGGGAGCCGAGCCAGAGTTAGATTTGTCGTACCTGAAGGTATTGGTAAAAAACTTAGCCGTCCGAATCTTCTGACCCGCTTCTTTGCCGGAAATTTTGTGAGACTGGGGCCTCGGCTTGTTTGCTTCTA
>JAPKGD010000191.1 GCA_026648125.1 Bdellovibrionales bacterium
CTTCATCGGCAAAGAGAGCTTCATACTTCGTTGATTAATATGGGACTGAAGTTGATTTCTGAATCGTATCTTGATGTATTTAAAAATAAGTGCCGCGAAGCTTCGGTGACTCATGAAGAACTCTTGTTGGAAGGCAAGAATTACTATGAGATTAGTAAAGAAGTACAGAGAGGCTGTTATGATTTACTTGTTATGGGGGCTTTGGGTTTAGCAGCAGTAGATACTAGCGTAATTGGTAGTGTTTGTGAACGTGTTATCAGGCGTGTCAAAACAGATATTCTTGTGGTGAAAAATAAACGTTTGGAAGGAAAGGTTGTAGTTGCGGTTGATCTGGCTAACCAGTGCGGTATCGAAGGCTAAATTTGCCCATCTCAAACACTTTGATTTTGAAACTCCTCTCACCGCTTTGGTGTGGGTCACTTCACTGCTCTCCATCGTTGTCACCTATGTGGTGAGTTACCTTATGCTCGGCCAGCTCGATGCGGGCATGTGGTGGAAGCTTTCGACAATCATCAGCTGCGGAACTATTGCCGCTGCGGTGATCCCCGAAGTCACAAAGGTCTTTACTTCTGCTAAGTCCAAGCACGTCTACGAAGTGGTTGAAGCCTCGAAAGAAGGTGGCGCAAGCCTTAACGTCTTAAGCGGAATTGTTGCTGGAAACTTCAGCGCCTTCTGGAAAGGTATCGTCATCGTTGGCCTTATGTTTGTCGCCTACGCAACGAGCACTCAAGGTCTTGAAGCTCTTATGATTCACCCGGCCGTTTTTGCCTTCGGTCTTGTGGCCTTTGGTATGCTCGGCATGGGCCCTGTGACCATCGCGGTCGATTCTTATGGTCCAGTGACCGACAATGCCCAATCGGTTTTCGAGTTGTCGCAGATCGAATCCTTACCAGGGATTTCTAACGAAATTGAAAAAGAGTACGGCTTTAAGCCCAACTTTGAAGAAGGGAAGCTTTACCTCGAAGAAAATGATTCTGCAGGTAACACCTTTAAAGCCACCGCTAAGCCAGTTCTCATTGGTACTGCGGTGATTGGCGCGACAACGATGATTTTCTCAATCATCCTGCTCCTCGATCTCAAGTTGGATCTCTTGGATCCTAAGGTTCTCCTCGGCCTGATAACTGGTGGTTCGGTGATTTTCTGGTTTTCGGGTGCATCCACTCAGGCCGTGGTCACTGGCGCTTATCGGGCGGTTGAGTTTATTAAGGCGAATATTAAGCTTGATGCTTCTGTCAAGAAGGCCTCAATAGCGGATTCCAAACAGGTCGTGAAGATCTGTACTCAATATGCCCAAAAGGGAATGATCAATATCTTTGGCGTGGTCTTCTTGTTGACACTTGCCTTTGCATTCTTTGATCCAACCTTCTTTGCAAGCTACTTGATTTCAATCGCCGTTTTCGGCCTTTTCCAAGCGATGTTTATGGCTAACGCCGGTGGAGCTTGGGATAACGCCAAGAAGTTGGTTGAAGTGGATCTTAAGCAAAAAGGCACAGAGCTCCATGCGGCCACTGTTGTGGGCGACACCGTTGGTGACCCCTTCAAAGACACCGCGAGTGTGGCTCTTAACCCAATCATTAAGTTCACCACTCTCTTTGGCCTTTTGGCAGTTGAAATAGCGGTGAAGATGTCGGGCCACGATGGTCACAATGGGGTGGCTGAAGCCTCTGCGGGCGGCAGCGCGATGACGACAGGAATAGCAGTCCTCTTGTTGATCGGTGGCTTGTTCTTTGTTTGGAGATCATTCTACGGCATGAGAATTCGCGGCTCAAAGTAGTCGGCGACCCTGCTTAAATGGTCCTACGAACCCCCAAAGTCAGATGCTTTGGGGGTTTTGTTTTTCTAGCGATCTAAATTAATTGCGATTCAATGCACTCATTCGCCTGAACTCGTATCCGTTTCTCATGTTTGCAAACCACTTAGGATCAGCTAGTTTAGGGCCAGAAATAGGAGATGGGCATGAAAGACAAATCTTGGCGAAACTTTGTAAAGCCGACTCAAGCCGAACTCAAAGCCATTCTCTCGCCCCTTCAATATGACGTGACTCAAAAAGAAGGCACCGAGCGCTCCTTTAAGAACGAGTTTTGGGACAACAAAGAAGTGGGACTTTACGTAGATATTGTCTCCGGAGAACCACTCTTTTCTTCAATGGACAAGTACGACTCGGGAACAGGGTGGCCGAGCTTCTTTCGTCCAGTGGACGAAAACCTTATCGTTGAAAAGACCGATCGCAAACTCTTTAGGACTCGCACCGAAGTGCGCTCGAAAATTGGAGATTCCCATCTCGGACATGTTTTTAAAGACGGTCCTGCGCCAACGGGCCTTCGCTATTGCATTAACTCGGCTGCGCTTCGCTTTATTCCCGTGAGCGACCTCGAAAAGGAAGGCTATGGAGAGTATTTAGCTCTCTTTAGCCAAAACGATTCAGACCAGGCCACAACGAAGTCTACGGATACCTCTTCAGATACTAGTACGAGAATTGCGGGAAATAATGAACTCGCAATTCTTGCTGGAGGTTGCTTTTGGGGCATGGAGGACCTCTTAAGAAAACTTCCTGGAGTTCTGGCAACTCAAGTGGGATACACTGGAGGATCTACTCCAAATCCGACTTATGAAGTGGTAAAAACGGGTACATCCGGCCACGCCGAAGCCATTCAAGTCACGTTCGATCCAAACCAAATTACTTACGAAGAAATCTTGCGATTTTTCTTTCGCATGCACGACCCAACAACGCGAAATCGCCAAGGCAACGACATTGGTTCTCAATACCGGAGTGCCATCTTCTATATGAATGAAGCTCAACGCAAAGTCGCCGAGCAAATCAAATCAGAAGTGGATGCTTCGGGGAAATGGCCGAAGCCCATCGTAACCGAGATCGTTGCGGCTCAACCATTTTATTCCGCCGAAGAATACCACCAGGACTACCTTGAGAAAAATCCCGGTGGATATACCTGCCATTTCATTCGCGATTAATTTTGAGCGGACTTGTCCCAATGTGAGAATTGCCGCAGTGACTCATGAGAAATGCTTAAACTCCCTGATTCAAGCATCCGATTAGACCTAAGGCTAGCTCTTAGTCGCGAAGGGGAGATGCCATGGCGAAGGGCCATATATACAACGCCTCTCAGCTCATCAGGTTTCCCAATCTGACCCATCCCTTGTTGAGACAGATGGTCCGACTCCCCCCTCTCCCCGCTGGCCTCACCGTCGAGGTGGCTGAATCAAAAGAAGATCTCGAGGCGGCCTTTAGACTCTTACACAGCGTTTATGTTGAGATCGGTTTTATGGAATCTCACCCCTCAGGCATGCGGCTGAACGTCTACAATATGCTTCCTCACACTTCGACGGTCGTTGCCAAAGTTAATGGAGTGGTGGTGGGAACTGTGACAATGGTCAGAGAGAATCCCTTGGGCCTTCCTCTTGATGAGTCCATTGACACAACCTTTTACCGAAAACCCGGCTGGCAAATTGCTGAAGTTACGGGCCTTGCGGTGGCTCCTGAGTGGCGAGGTCAGGGTCAAATCCTATTCCCATTACTCAAGTTTGTTTACGAGTATGCTGTTCGAAATGCCAAAGTGGACGTACTCCAGATCGCCACAGCTCTTGCGAAGGAAGATTTCTTTCGCGCCCTTTTGTTTTTCGAACCAATTTCTGACAAATCATTTCGTGATCCGCTGATTAACGGGACCACGGTATCGGCTCTCTACATAGATCTCCATCACGCGAAAATACAGTTTAAGAGGGCCTACGACCAACGACCAGATAAATCAAATTTATTTTCCTACTTTACCTCAAAAGCCCCGCCGCGCGAGCGTGCGCATCACCGACCTGCAGGACCTGGCCGCCGTGGCCCGCCACCTGCACGAGGAAAAGAGCCGCAGGGAGGCCGAAGAAAAGGCCCAGCGCGAAGCCGCCGCCCGGCGCGAGGCCGAGCGCCACCTCTTCAGCCATGCGGTGGGGCCCATCACCCGGCTGCGCGAGCGCAACCTCGCCCTGCCGCGCCGCCCGCTGCCGCCTCCCCTGCCGGTGCAGCACCAGCTGGACGAGCAGCGCGCGCTGCAGGAGTCGATCAGCGACGACTTCGATGTGAGCACCCTGCTCGACACCGACGACCAGCTCAGCTTTCGCCGCCCCGGCATCGGCGTGGAAGTGACGCAGCGCTTGCGCGCCGGGCACTGGAGCATCCAGCGCCAGCTCGACCTGCACGGCCTGCGCGTGGACGAGGCGCGCCTGGCCCTGGGCGAATTCATCCGCACCGCCCACAAGAACGGCGTGCGCTGCGTGCGCGTGGTGCATGGCAAGGGCCTGGGCTCGCCCGGCAAGAGCCCCGTGCTCAAGAGCCGCGTGCAGCGCTGGCTGGTGCAGAAGCACGAGGTGCTGGCCTTCGTGCAGGCACGGCCGGTGGATGGCGGCGCGGGGGCGATGCTGGTGCTTTTGCAGCCGGTGGGCCTGCGTCAGAGATAGGGCTCCACCAATGCGTGGTGTCGCCGTTCATCCATTCCCCGCCGCTGCTCCAGCGCCAGCGCGTGCCGCGAGGCTGGAAGCAGGTACACCAGCGGGCGGTGCTGATCCGAGAGTTCGATCCGCACCGACAGGCCTGTCGTCTTGCGGTAGGCCTTGAGTTCATTGGCCAGCACGCCGTGCTGGGGCGGCACGGTGGCGGCGCCTTCGGTGTCGAAACAGCGCAGGCACAGGTCGTGCGTCGCCCGGTCCACCTCCACCCACACGCCCCAGCCGAAGTAGTCGTCGCGGTAGGTGAAGGGCACGGGCAGCACGCAGCGGATGAAGTGGCGCGTGTCGTCCAGGGTGCAGAAGTCTTGGTTGTAGCGGGCGCGGCGGTAGCGCTCCAGGTAGCCCAGCGCGAACACGGCGTCGGGCAGGCCACAGCCGATGTCGGTCAGGAGCTCGTCGTGCCACTCACCGCAATGGGTGCAGCGGTAGCCAGGGCGGGCGCTTGTCTTGCGGGTTTGGGACTTGGCCATGGTGCTCCCAGGTGCTTGGTTGCCAGGCGCGTATCTTGTCCC
>JAPKGD010000192.1 GCA_026648125.1 Bdellovibrionales bacterium
ACCCACGACAACGTTCACGTCGCGACCGCAGCGGCTTCTGCAGGAATCATGGTTGTTCTTGCAATTGCGGGCCGAGCGGCTTTGGGAAGCGGTGACAAGGCCGTCACTCCAGCCGGTCGATTTTCTCTTAAGGGCCTGTTTGAAGTTGTAACTGAATTTATCGTTGGCTTGAGTGATATGGTAATTGGTGAAGATGGGCGAAAATACGTGCCGATGTTCGCAGCCATATTCTTTTATATTTGGATCTCCAATTTGATTGGCCTTATTCCCGGAATGACGCCATCGACTGACAACATCAATACGACTTTTGCGTTGGGACTATTTTCTTTTGTGATCTACAACATGTTTGGTCTTAAGGAAAATGGCCTAGCTTATCTTAAGCATTTTCTTGGGCCTGTTTGGTGGTTGGCTTGGTTAATGTTGATTATCGAATTAATCTCTCACGTTATTCGACCTCTGACTTTAGGACTTCGCCTGGCGGGAAACATCACCGCTGATCACACGGTATTAGCAATCTTTTTAGATATGGCGCCATGGGGCGTTCCAGCCATCTTTTATGGTATGGGAATATTTGTTGCGTCCATGCAGGCGTTTGTATTCACGATTTTGTCCATGATTTACGTGTCTATGGCAATTGCCCATGACCATTAATTCACACTCATAAGGGAGAACACAGAATGAAAAAGGCAATGGTTGTTTTTGCAGTGTTGGTAAGCTCTTTGCCAGCTTTGGCTCAAGAAGCTACTGCAGCAGTGGCTCACACTGGGGGCGGAATGGGTGATAAGGCCCTTTATGCTCTTGGCGCGGGCATCCTTCTTGGAATGGCAGCATTGGGTGGTACCCTTGCTCAGGGAAAAATTGGCGCAGCCGCAATGGACGGTATCGCTAGAAATCCTCAGGCTCAAAAGCCTATGTTTACACCAATGATCGTTGCTCTCGCTCTCGTAGAGTCTCTTGTGATTCTCTCTTGGTTGATGGCTAACTTCTTCCAGGCCAAGTTCTAGACTTAGATCTAAGAATCCAGCAAATTTGCCGAACCACACCGTCGTTTTTGATGGTGTGGTTTGTTTCTTTTTTGGCACGATTTGTTGGATAAGACATTGGTCGAGTTTCAGACCTAAAACATGGGTGTTTTAGGTAAGGCTGATGGCTAAAAACGCCGATAAGTTACTAGCACTTAGAACGTGTTGGGGAACGGTTATCGGTGAGTAAAATTCAGGGATTAAGCACAGGATTACCGGATAGTGTTGATCTCGATCAACTCGAGATAGAAATACTTATTATTTGTAAAAACCCAGCTGCGTTTCAACATAGCGCTACTTTTTTAAGTAAGCGAGGCTGGCCGACCACAGTTGTTGGCAATCTATCAAAGGCCGTCGATATTATTTTAAAAAAGCCACCGGATATTATTTTAATTAGTATTAATCATCAAAATCCTGGTTCCCAATTGTTACCATCTGTCTTAGGTGATTCGGGGCAAACCATCTGCGTTGCATTTGCTGAATTATCAGACGCAACAACTTCGGCGCGACTACAGTCGTCTCCGATTCATTTCAAACTCACTGGAACATCAAGTGGCCCCAATATTCACAGAATGATTTTAAGAATTCTTAAAGAGCTCTATCCGCCGGAGAATAAGATTCAAGAAAGTAGTGAAGCTCAATTGGAAGATGCTTCTCAGGACAGCGATAATCGACATCATGGCCAAGACGCCAAAGATAGCCAAATCCAATCATCATCAAGAACTGAATCGGAAGAAGATTCCTTAGACGCTGGCGGATACAGGATGGCTCGCAAGCGAGAAAGGCAAAAGCTCAGAAAGATACGGGCAGAAGTAGAAGGTTGGGACCTTAACGATTCTAACTCCCAATCAAAATTGAGTCGCAAGGCTCTGCTCGATCTTGTATCCGAAAAAGGCGGTCGTGGAGAATCCGGAATGATGTTCTTGCCAACCAAGGGCGATCAAGATGATTCCAAAACTGAAAAGGGACTGAGATCAGCAGCTCAACTAACCCAAAAGGATTCACAGTTAGCCTCGGTCCATTCAGAAGCCCATGGAAAAATTCCTTCAACAATTCAAAGTGGTCCCAAAGCGACAAGTTCGGGGCCGATTATTCAACAAGGAGCAAAATCCACCACCGAGCACAATATTGTTCAAGAAGGAGTCACTGGCAAAAGTCATTCGGCAGTTCAAAAAGGACCAGACGGCAAATCATTCTCTGTGGTGCAAGGTGGGCCAGAGGACGGGGAAACGAAGGTCAAAAGCTCGGAGTTGGATCCTCGGGGTTCCTCAGTCAAAGCCAGCTCGGGATTTCATCCTCAGCAAGCAGCCAGTATCGACTCTCCTGAAATCGTAGGTCCAAATCAGGAGGTATCTGGATTAAATGAGATTTCGGAAAATTCTGGAAGTGATCATAATAAAAATCCAACAGTAGGACGCCCAACCCGGCTGAAGACGGACGTGTCCTCAGAAGGAACACCTGAAAGCCTGAAACCAATTGATCAAGCGATGGAAGATGCGCTGTCTAATCTCGGGCAAAAAGGCTTAAAGGGAATCACGCCCAACCCAAAAACCTCATTTAATACGCTGGGTACTGTTGACCTTGTATGTACTATTCCATTCGAAGGTGAGACCTTCAATGGATACGTAGTTCTTGCGGCCTCTGGAATAGATGAGAAAAATACCGACCAATTCTTTAAATCCTTTTTGGAAGAATTCAGCTCTTCTCTTCAAAGGCAAGGTGTAAAAGCCAAGCTACTCGAAGGCTTCTTGCTTAGCGTGGATCAATTTTCATTCACCGAGTGGGCAAATTATGAAGCTACACTGGCATTTCAATTAAAATTCGAAAATGTAGATGTGGGCGTTTCCTTTCTTGCGACGGAGTTTCCTGTTCCACAGCCTGAACTCAACTCAAAAGGAGAGATGGCCAAGATAAAATTAAGAGATATTGACCTCGAACAGCCAGTCACTTTTAAAACATATCTCTATTTCAAAAGTTCAAACAGATACTTTCTGTATCTACGTAACGGCAGAAAACTTCTGGCCAGTCAGAAAGAACATCTCGTTAGCCAAAATGTGAATGATCTTTATATCAAATCCGTGGATTCAAAAAATTTCAACTCCTATCAAGCGGCGCTCATCATTGGACGTTCCACTAAGTCATATCGAAGCCGAAAAGCTGGATAGTTAACTATCCTTTGAGCATCGGATTTACAATAGACTCAAACTGTTCCTTGATTCGAGCCAAAGACTCGGGAGAGTTTGCTTCAAAGCGCAGTACTAGTACGGGCTGGGTATTTGATGCCCGGGCCAGCGCCCAACCGTCGGGGTAACTTATGCGAATGCCATCAATTAGATTTACCCCGATGCCCGCTTGGGGTTTAGAAAATTCAGATTTTATTCTCTCCACTATGGCATGTTTCTTTTCTTCGGTGGTGTCGATTCGAATTTCAGGAGTGTTGTAAGACTTTGGCAAATCTGAAAGCAACTCAGATATGGTCTTTCCCGTTTTGGATAGAATCTCCACAACCCGTAATCCCGCATAAAGAGCATCATCATATCCATAATTGCGATCTGAGAAGAAAATATGTCCACTGAGTTCTCCACCAAAGGGCGCCTTTTCGAGCTTAATTTTCTCTTTCACTAAACTATGACCAGTTTTCCACATAATCGCCTCGCCGCCGTACTTTCGAATGTAATCGTACATGCGATCCGAGCACTTCACGTCACCTATGATTTTTCCTCCTGGAAGATCCTTAAGGATGAACTTACTGCAAAGTGCTATCAACTCATCTCCGAGTATCATATTTCCTTGATCGTCAACCACGCCAATGCGATCAGCATCGCCGTCAAATCCAATGCCCACCCGAGCTTTTCGAGAACGAACTTCTCGGATGAGCTCCTGAAGATTCTCTTCGACCGTTGGGTCCGGATGGTGATTTGGAAAACGACCGTCTGGCTTTTCAAATAGAATAGTAGGAGAAAGTCCCACGGCTTCATAGAGTCGGCGTGCGATACATCCACCGGCCCCGTTTCCACAATCTAGTACAATAGGAATATCATTCAATCGGCCGAACTCGTTTTTATAACGTTCAACGTAGTTATCGAAAATATTAAAATCTCTTCTCTCACCAGCTCCAGAGACAAAGTCAGCGCCCTCAATTATGGTTCTTAAATTCTGAATGGCCTCTCCGAATATGGTGGATTTTCCCACCGAAACCTTAAAGCCATTGTATTCAGGCGGATTATGACTCCCAGTGATCATAATAGCCCCCTGTACGTCGGGTAGAGTAAATGTGGCGAAATAACTAATGGGTGAGGTTACAAGCCCAAGGAATATTACATTTCCGCCGGATGAAAGAATTCCCTTAATCATTGATTCTGCAAGCTTGGGGCTCGAGAGCCGGGCATCGTGTCCAATGGCGACATTTGGATGAGAAGATCCTTTGTCCCTTGCCAACATAGTTACGTAAGCCTGACCTAATTTAAATGCAAACTCTTCATCAAAATCACTGTCAACTACACCTCGAATATCATACTCACGAAATATCACGGGGTTTATTTTCACAAATCACCTCTCTTGATTAAGACTTTCGTTTCAAAATATCTAGTCGACTCGTTAGCTCGATTGCACCTTTTAGGGCGGCGATCATAGATCCTGGATTCGCTTTGTTCTTTCCGAAAATATCCTTGGCGGTGCCATGGTCAACACTTGTTCGAATGAATGGAAGACCAAGGGTAATGTGGTATCCCTCGTCGAAGCCATGGACCGTTTTAAACGGAATCAAGCCCTGGTCATGGTACATGCATACAAAAATAGTCGGACTCTTTAGATTTTGAGAAGTAAAAGCTGTATCCGGGACAACTGGTCCGACTATGGTGTGACCTTCCTTTGCGAGTTTATCTATGACAGGTATGATCAACTCCATTTCATCCCGTCCAAGCATTCCGCCTTCTCCAGCGTGCGGATTAAGGCCCAAAATCTTTATTATTGATTTTGAATTTTTCAGACCCTTTCTC
>JAPKGD010000193.1 GCA_026648125.1 Bdellovibrionales bacterium
AGTCTAATTCGCGCTCTTGAAGAGCTCGAACTCGATTTTGGTGCGAGTTAAGAACATTTGACGAAATCATTCCGGGAACAATTAACGATACATAGACACCGTTTCTGCCCGACACCGGGTACCACTCTCCGACCATAGTCGCGAGAGAAGAATACCCTCGCTCAAGTGCAATTCCCAGTTTATGGTTACTGAGAAGTTGTCCTTCGGACTGTTGATTCAAAAGAGCCCGTTTGAGGGCGGCTGTTTCGACCCCTTTTTGCGCGGAATTGTCTTTTGAGACGGTCGCTGTTTCCGTGTAGCGGTCTTCAAAAATCGTGGCCTTTGCGCCATTAATAATACTCTCGCCCCATTGTCCTAAGTGCTCGCGCAAAAACTGGCTGCCTTTTTCGATGTTAGGCTGATAGCCGTTAGCACGATTTCGTACGAAAAGGCGTCCTTCGCAAATTGGAGCATAGGGGTAAGCCGAGGCCTTTGACGATTGGACCTCGTCAAGAAAAGTGGGGCAGGAGTCTAAGGTGGCAGATCCCTGAACAAAATCGATTCCACGAGAGCCGGGACTGAGCTTCAAATGAACCTTGGGTGCTCTAGAATTTTCCAGATTAATTGCTTTTAAGACTTGTCCATTTCCATTTCGGATTCTTAAGAGATACCAGGCATTAACACGAGAATTGAGGTTGGTCAGAGAGACGGATCCTGAGGTCTCTTCAATGCGAAAGGGCTGAAGGGACTCAAGAGTCGTCTGCGCGCCCACTTGACCTGCATAAATCTGAGTGAAAATGAGGGAGAAACCAACTAGGATCCGGCGTTTCATCGAAGCTCTCCAAAAAGGTGAGGTGTTTTTAGAAAAGTGATGCGGGATGTTATATTTTGTGATAGCCAGCGTCAAGATTTTTGAATGCTAGGGAACAGGGGCTTTCAGGGTTGGTGGACATGGGTTTGATAAATCGATTGCTAATTGCGCTGGGAGTTTTGTTCTCAGTGGCGGGTTCCGGGATCGCCTTCGCGGACTTCACCTCTTGCGATGGGGCTATTCTTGAATCAGCCTTTCGCGAACCTTCGGATTTAATTCAAAAATATGAACGAGTTCGGGGCTGGGCTGAAGGTGATTTAACCCCTCGAGCGGGACGCCCTTTTCTCTCTCTGGTCATTCCCGCCTATCGGGAAGCTGCCCGGCTTCCGGGCTCCATAATAAAAATCCGCCAGTTTCTCGAACGCTTTCCATTACCTGTCGAAGTTCTGGCCATCATAGAAAAATCTCCAGACAACACCCTTGAAGTGTCGAGGGAGGCCGCTGCGGGCGACCCGCGGATTCAAGTCATCGATAATCAAGTGCAACGGGGAAAGGGCTATGCTGTGCGCAGCGGTGTTCTCCGGGCGGAAGGTCAGATCGTACTGTTCATGGATGCGGATCTCTCCACTCCGCTTTATGAGATCATAAATTTCTTGGATTGGATGAGAAGTCATCCCGAAGTGGACGTTTTGATTGGAGATCGAAGAAAGGCCATCGAGAAAGTTTCCGGCTCCCGCTCTGGGCTTCGAAAATTGATGACGAAAACCTTTCACGGGCTGGTTCAGTTTCTTTCGCCACTGCATATTGAAGATACCCAAGCTGGCTTCAAAGCCTTTCGTCGCCCGGCCGCAAGGGCTATCTTTGAAGTTCAGTCCTTGGATCACTTCGCCTTTGATGTGGAACTTTTGATTTTGGCGCAAGAAATGGGAATGGTCACAGAGGCCTTGGATATAGACTGGTTGGATGATCGGCGCTCAACCGTTCGTCCCATTGTCGACCCCCTAAAGATGCTCATCGATATCGTAAAAGTAAGGTCTCTTGTCCGTCGCAATCTGACGGTGAGGCAAAGAGAGTTCAGCCTATGACAAAGACCTGCTGGTTTGGAATTTTTTTGGGAGTGGCTTTATCAAATGGACTGCACGCCGCAGAATCCATGGAGTTTGCGAACAAGGTCGCTGAGGTTCATAAGCTTAGGGGCCAGCAAGCGGTTCAGCTCAAAAAATTACTGACAGGAACCTATGGACTGACTCGCAATATCGGAACCGAGGATCTCTCGCAAGTGAGAGGAACCAATAACTCCTGGCATATGGCTTCGCGGCAGAGCTGCATCGATAAGGTCATCAAGACGGGATTGATTCAACAGAACCCCGAAAGCGAAAAAATCTGTGGTTCACCGTGGATGGCTCCAGTCGCAAAGCGGGGTGAGCCAGCGAGTCGGGCTCAGTATTGCATTGATCAGTTTGAGTTTCCAAACATACCTTGCGAATATCCCGTCGTTTGGACGCCTGCAGCGGCTGCCAAACAAATCTGTGAAGCCATGGGGAAGCGGGTTTGTAACTCCCATGAATGGGAGGGCGCATGTTCTGGCTCGGCCCGTTCAAAAGACAGTTATGCCTTTCACATTTCTGATCGAACGGCGCGAAGAGCTTACGTTAATCAATCCAGAGAAAGAACATGGGCGTTCCAATTTTTACCAACGTTGGCTCGCCAGCGAGATACGCGGGGCGTATGCGGTGTTTTTTCCTCAGATGATCCTGAGATTGAATCCCCCATGCGCGAAAATCTCTCACAATATTTTACGGCCAATGGAAAATCCAAAGGTTGCGACAACAGTGGGGCCTCAACCACTTATAAAACCTGCGGCACAAACACATGGCCGTCCGGCTTTAAGTATGAATGTCGAAGTGAAAAAGAAGTTTTTGATCTCCACGGAAATTTGGCTGAAGTCGTGAGTTTGCCCAGTACCCCGGATCAGATTGCAAACGGAAAAGATCAGATAGGTGGAACGGAGAGAAAAGGGTCGTTCTTTGTTTACCGGCCGGATTATCCTGACGATTGTCATGTGCGCCAACCCTATGAACACTTTGGCCCTTATGCCACTGACAAAATGGCTTACTACCAAGAAGGTTTTCGCTGCTGCAAAGATGTGAGTGAGGGGGATTAGCCTGCCGTCTTCAAAAGCGGGCGTCTCGGTGTGCGCGGAAGCGGTCGAAGATCATCGATGGGGCCGGCGCGAAAAGCCCAAAGAGGCAACCAGCCCTTTGGAGGATCAAAAAGAGCATCAAAATCGGCGATGGCCCTATTTAGAATCGATTGAAATCTTCTGAGATCAGAGGGGAGATCACAAATTTTTGAGAGAGTGGGAACCTGTGTCGCAAAAGAGATGGGCTGAAGACTCCAGCCCTGTGCCGACAACCAAAGCCAAATTCGTGTGAATGATTCACCAACAGCCATTCGCGATTCAAAGGGAACGGTCGGGGGGACGTAGGCCACTCCCAACATGCTTGCCGAAGTTATCGCAGATTTTAACGCGCGAACTTGTTCCGCAATGAGACCTAGGGACTTGATCATGGAATATATCTTTGGAGCGCGTTTTAGAATCTTTAAAAAGACTTGGGAATGGACAGGTATTCCGATGGTCGAGATTGGTAGCCCATCCTGAGTCGCCTGGGCTTCCCGGTCTGAGGCGCGAATCCAGTGGAGTAGTTCGTAGAAGAGGTTGTCGCTCGACCAAAACGCCCTTTCGGCCGCCTCAAGTGAGGGGAGCAAGGTGGAGAAACCCTCTGCGCGGAATTTCCAGGTCAAATTTCCTTCAAACAAGGAGGTTTCTAATTTCATCCTGTCCTCAAACCCGATGGGCGGAGTTCGTTTGAGTTGAAAGGGACGGCGCTCCGTATATCTTTGTTCTAAGCCAGAAATGAGTTCACTAAGGCCCCGCTCCATATCCATACCAGAGGATAAACTAAATTCTGACACCACTTTGTTGTTCGAGCAGGGATAAAAGTGAGCAAAATGAGCCCTTTGACCGTAGCGGAATGCACTCGCTTCTAAATAAGATTTGAGGCATCCAAGAACAATGTCAGATACATAACTTTCTATATTCAATGAGTGCAAAGCTCGCTGCGGTAAATGTTCGATTTGAAATCGGCCTGAAGAAATTAAATTGATCTCGAAGGGCTGATTGTTGTCGGCAGAGGGATATCGCGCGGCGAACTCAAATATTTTTTGGTAAGTCTCCATTTAGAAATCTACCTGATGCTATTCAAACTTTTATAGATATAGGCGCTGGCCAAACGAAATATGGGGTTCTTTGAACCAAACCAAAGGCGCCCCTTCACCAAACGTCCCCGATAGGCATCGAATTGCTGATAGCAAGGCGCAAAGCGGGGATTTCCTCGTCTCAAGACAATTTTTAGGACCTCCATGGCAGCAATGCCCGCGCAGAGACTGCAGGAGAGACCCGCAGAGGGTCCGCGATGGTTCTTTATGTCGACCCGAGATCTATCGAGATAGGGCAAATGCAAAAAGCGGGGACTGAGACCAGCGAGAAATCGTGCAAAGAGATTGAGATCAGGCAAGGAAGGTTCAAATCCAAAGTACTGATCAAAGTTCATCCCCGAGGGAGAAAAGCTAATATACGCGGTACTAAAACCTATGGGGCCGGCGGTCACCGAGTACATTCCCATGCGGTGGGCACTCATAAAAAGTTCTCTGCGAATTCGAATTTCGAAGGCGTCCATACCATCGACATAAATCTGGCAGCCATTTAAAAACTGAGGAATGTTCTCTTTGGTAAGTGGATCGCGAAAGACTCTGATGTCGGCGTCGGGATTAATTTGTCGGCCCAACTCAGCCATCACATCAGCCTTGTTGGCTCCCAACGTCGTCAGGTTCGCACCGTATTGGCGGTTAAAGTTAGCGAGTTCAAATTGATCGAAGTCGGCAATGTGAAACTTCTGAAATCCAGTGCGAAGAAGAGTTATGAGGTGAATTCCTCCCACTCCACCCATTCCTGCAATTGCGATTCTCACGTCCTTAATCTGAGATTGCTCCTCGGGACTCAACAGCCCTAGGTTTCGGGAAAAGGCGAGTTCGTAGTTCCACGCTGAATTGCTCATGAATTGATAATGCCCCTTACCTTTGATTTCGAGGAGGCCAAATTTTGACTCAGTAAAAGTCGGTCGTGGGGAGCGAGCTCATTGGCAACTAAAGGGGAAATTTG
>JAPKGD010000194.1 GCA_026648125.1 Bdellovibrionales bacterium
AAAATCCTTTTAATCTTAAATTCCGATTTCTCCTTTTGCGGATGCAATCCTCTTCGCTTTTCTAGCCAACTAATTTTATACGGCGGTGATTCCGGAAAAGTCGTTACACTATCGAGATCAAAGATGTCTCCATTCAATACCAACTCAACGGGTTTTGCTCGAGAGCGCTCCAAAAGGTGATTCAAAAATTGGGCAAATTCATGGTCAAAAAAGAATTGGCGCGATTTATACTTCTTCCAAAGTGGTTTATCGAGGTGAACGGGCTCTTCTTCACAGAGGTGTAGATCGCTAATGACCGCTGTATACTCGGCGCTCGAAAAATCCGGCAATTTCCTGATGGCGCCAGGCCCTTCTTCAAGACTCAACCTCAACTCCTCTTTGCTATATAAATATTTGAAACCACATAAGAATACCAGACTTTGCTGGCATTGACTTTGCTCATTTGTCTGCCGCCATGCTGGAGCGATCTCGGTTTAGTTTATGTAAAGCCCTTTTGAGAGCCCTATCAACGGGTGTTAAGTGCCTGTTATTATTGGCGTTTGTAAGTGGCGGACAAGCCGTCAGAGGCAGTCAAAGCCAGGTTCGGCACCGACAATTCGCGGCGACTGAACAACGCAATTTGGCTTATCTTCCATCGCCGCTCATTCACACGGATGACTTTGATTTTAGCCCCATGACATATTGGCCCTCGCCCATACTTCAAGCTCACGAGCAAATTGCTCAGTTAACCACCGACCACATTCTAGATGATGTATTGGATCGTGTGGGCCCTGAGTTCACTATTCCCGCAGACCTAAGAACTCGGGTGGCTTTTTGGTTCGATATTTACACTAAGTACAATCAATATCAGCATGTCATTCACCATAATCGATACCCTTGGATTGTGTTTGACGTGATGGACTTCAATGAAGAGATTCGCGGAGGAAAAGGTCCCCTTTGGCTGAGAATTGACCGGTCCAAAAAGAAGGTTCAGGCTCGCCGGCAAATCATTCGACGCGCACTCGCTCGTCTTAGCAAAAATCCCAAGCCAAAATCAGATCTCGATCGTCAGCTCTTAAGAGCCGTAAAGTCTATTCCGGGAAATCGCTCCCAAGTTTTACGTTTTGCCGGCACCTCTGTTCGGTCTCAATTGGGGCAAAAGGACTTCTTTCTCTTTGGTTTAAGGCGCAGCAGTAGGTATCTCCCGCACATTGAAGAAATTTTTCAGAGGCGAAATTTACCTCAAGATCTTACGCGAATGCCGTTTGTCGAAAGCTCTTTCAACGAGTCCGCACAGAGTCGCGTAGGTGCAAGTGGTATTTGGCAAGTCATGCCCGCAACAGGACGAGCTTATGGAATAGTCTCTGACCAGATTGACGAACGCAATTCGCCAATAAAGTCCACCGAAATGGCCGCCCAACTTTTACGCAGCTACTATCGCGCGCTTGGAAGTTGGCCTCTTGCGATCACCGCATACAACCATGGGATAGGAAACATCCGTGTCGCCATGAAAGCTGCTCGCTCTAAAAATATTGGCACGATTATTCAAAGATACCACCGTGGCGATTTCAAATTTGCCTCATCAAATTTCTACACATGCTTTTTGGCAGCCCTCTACGCTGAACGATATGCAGATTCAGCCTTTCCGAGCTTGGTTCGTGATCGGGAGATCAAGTTTGATACCTACGTCACAAAAAGGAAAATGTCCTTTCAAAGACTGCGGCTGCTGACTGGACTCTCGCCCCGAGAGATTCTCTCCCTCAATCTCGATTTAAAATTAGGCCCTTCACGAAACCTAATTATTCCCAAGGGGTTTACTTTACACTTACCTCTACTTCGGGCCGATGCGGTCAGTGATCTCCTCGGCAGTGTTCTCGAGCTAAAGGCCTCTAAAGCCGTTACATCTGCTTCGCTTGAATCCGAAGAATCTTCGATTTGATAATCTAGGGCAGCACTACATTTACGGCTTCTGGAGTTGCAATAACCACCCGGCTTTGAGCCTGAGCAGTTCCAGCCATAGTCAGTGTAATTGTTCGTAGACCGGTGGGAATATTGAAGATCGCAAATCCGCCGCCGGGGACCCCTTCATCCGTAAACAGAGCTTGTCCACGACTATCAAAATACACTACCTCAGGAGTTGATGACTCACCGTCAACACCCTCAATAGACACCGTGAAGTTATCTTCAAATCCATATCCCACTGCAATGCCAACACCCGAATCTTGATTTACCCGCTTTCTCGCCGCCAATGAAACGAGCCAATCTCTGCGAACTGTTGGAAGTGTCAGGCGTCGAGAGTTTCTGGGTACTGTGTAGCGAGTCAGTTCATAAAGTTCACCCGGATCAAGCTCAAGGGTCAGCAATCCTAGTCCCGTGGGTTGGCGTAGCTGACCACGCCCCTGAATTTCAATTTCACTGGACTCATCTCCAGCCCAACGAATGACGCCGTTAATTTCTTTTCCGGTATCAAAGGGATCAACGACGTCGAGAGGAATTCCTTCTGAATTTCCTAGATCAAAATCGATATAAGATATGTGTCCAATTTCAGTCGGAACGATTTGCGCAGGGTAAGATTCACCTTGGTAAATCACCCGAACGGACTGAATACCCGGCGTTACACCCACAAAGGCAAAGGTTCCATTTTCGCCCGTTGCTTCTGCAAAGCGATCTGGTAGCAACATGGAGTTAAAATAATTTGCTGATAGTCGATGATCACCAGCAAGCTCAACTTTGGCATTGGCAATGGGTCTTCCGTCTCGAGTAATCCGTCCCCAAATCACTCCCAAATTTTCCTTTACCGCTCTTTGCTCGCCCACCGTGAGATTGACAAGGGCATCAATAAGGCGATTTGGAAACAACTCGGCACGCACGGGCTGACCAGAAAGTCCAACGACCAAAGTTCCCCAGTGATTTTCTGCGATCGCTCGAACTATATATGAGCTACCTGTTTTCAAACTATCTTCTCTAAAATATCGATGATCCTTGTCAGCCCTCATTTGAGACTGGGTGCCGAAAAGCTGGACCTGAGCCCCTGCGACGAGCTGAGTCTCTCCGGCGTGAGAGTACGCCGAAACCACTTCAACTTGAGCTCCTACCACGGTTGGAGAAATCATCATCTTTAGATTTTCGATTCGATCACTTTCTGCTGATGGTGAAAGCGTGCTCAGACGAATTTCGCCAGAACCTAACACCGCTCCCTTTGAATCAATTAATCGCCCGACCAATCGACCCCGCAAAGATCTCGTGGAAATTTCAAACCGACCATCTTCCAACCAAACTTGGGCCTTTTCGATGGGAAGCCCTTCAAGCTCTCGGGCGATGACAATACGCTGTTGAGCACTGGTTATCGCAAGTCCACCACCAAGCTCAATGCGACCAGAAAGAGTTGCGCGTGCCGAATTTGTTGGCTGCGGCTGAGCCCAGCTGATCCCTGCGCGCGATGGTGGCGGATTTTGACCAGCAATAAAACCCCTAGGGGGCGAAGCGGGAGCCGTGGGCGTTGGGCCAGACGAGGTGCTGGGAGAGGGCGCTGGATTTGGGGCTGCCACAAGGATTCCACCCAACATCTTGCTTTGTGGATTGGCTGGAGCGGAAGCCAATTCCCGTCGAATGAGCTTTTCAGCTCGATCCGTGACCGTGGGCTGCCTCAGATCCTCTGCTCTAACTTCTCTTAAAAAGCGGGACGCCGGTGTATTAAGCTGAACCGGTGTGGGCTGAACACGGGTCTCGGCCTGGGCAACTAGAACCGGCGAGGTCGCGCTCTTAATCTTTAGGCCTTTAAGTGAAACAATCTTGGGCTCTCGGCGAACTGGTTCTTCTGCCTTGTTAAAGTTCTGCACCACAATTCGGCCCCCAAGAGGTATTGCGGCAAGCCAAGTGCGAAGCTTTTCATCCTGAGCATTTGAATTAGGCCTTAACATTCCAATGAGATCAGCGGCACTTGTGCCCGCAGAAAGATTGACCTCATTTGATGCCGGGCTGACTTTTTTGCTTTCCACGGGCCACGTCTTATATACATCTTCAAGTGCGGCAAGAGCTGGGGACAGTTTGGGCAGTGCCACCACAATTTTCTTTTGAGCAATTCCTCGGACATCCAGCTTTGCAATGGGAGAAGAGGTAAATGTACAAAAAGATGCCGCCAGCATCGAATATGCTGACCATCGAAGTCCACTTTTGTGAGTAGACCAAAAAGGCATCACCTCATCCTTGCGTGACCACAACAGAATCCTTCTGTGCTTGTGGATAGTCTAGTTAGAATACTCTAAAATCGTCAATGATGTTGAGATCTTCGCGACGTTTGTTCAGTTGCTCTTGGATTCGGCGTTGAATTGCTTTTGCAAGTGAATGATCAGCACCTAAGTCTCGGTAAATGCCCTCACGAACTGATTCTACCTTTTGGCGTCGAACGTGTACCTTGATCGTGTACGGTCTAGCGTCGCCCAAAATCAAAACATGAGCATAGTATCGTTCAGGCATTTTTTCCGCCGGCTTGAAACGTCTATCTTTTGCGAGAAAAAAATTGGAATAAAACTCCCGACCATTCGTCGAGGTTTCCCTCAACCCTAAGGGGAGTGAACGCTGCACGATCTTCTGTATATCGAGTAAGGGCCGGTCTACGTCTGAAATGCTAACGCTGCCAAAGGACATGCATCCCGTTAAGAATGCACATCCCAAAACTACGAGTACCTTTTGAATCATCTGCCTATTTTGGCAGGTTTTGCGCATCTTTCAAGAATTGCGCGATTCCTTTGTCAGTTAGCGGGTGTTGAGCCAACTGCTGCATAACTTTGTAGGGGACGGTCACAATATCCGCACCAATCATCGCTGAGTCGAGCACGTGAATAGGGTGACGAACGCTAGCGACTAGGACCTTGGTCTCGTATCCATAGTTTGAATAGATCTGAGTAATCTGACTAATCAGGTGCATTCCGTTGTTACTCACATCATCTAAACGTCCAACAAACGGGGAAACTAAGGTCGCTCCGGCTTTGGCAACCATCAACGCTTGAATCGGTGAGA
>JAPKGD010000195.1 GCA_026648125.1 Bdellovibrionales bacterium
CTTCTCTTTCTCAATCAAAATCGAAGCTGGGAACAAGTTCAGCCGCTTCGACATCTTCTTCGTCGGACTTTTCTGAAATCTTAAGTCAAAATAAGTCGAGTTCTTCAGATAGATCTAAAAATACAGATAAATTACCCCGGGCAGAGGCAAAGTCGTTACCGACTCCCCCCGGACGATCTGTCTCAGAAGGCATAGATCAGCGCCTTGAGAGTCGAAGACCCGAAGCTGTCAATCAGATGGGTCGACCGGAGCGAGTGAAGCCGAGCGTGGCCGAACGGGTAAATGAAAAAGAGATGGATGAGTCAGTTGATGATTTGGCTCATCGTCAGGCGCTTCAAAAATTTCTACGGAAAATGAAGCAAGAGCTCGGCGTCGACGCAAAAGCGATTTTGACGGCCTTTGCTTCGTTGAATTCTCAAGAGCTTGCCCAGCCCGCCGATGCATCGCTAGATAAATTGGTCCAAGCGCTCCAGTTAACACCGGAGCAGGCAGCACAAGCAAAGCAGATGTTTCAGTCTTTGCTCAAGGAAACCTCAGCCAATGGTCTATCGGACTATTTAAAGAGCTCGAATCGAAAGCTTTCACTGGAAGTGGTTAGCCAAGGAGAAGCTCGGCAAAGAAAGATGCAGGCTGCAATTGACGAGATGCAGTCGAACTTCTTTGGTCCCGTAAACGGGGCAAAAAAGAGTGAGACGGCAGTATCTGAGGCAATGGCAAAATATCAAAAGGTGAGTTCCGATTCGAATTCAAGTGTGGAGTTGTCTGCTGAGGAGAACGCTGTTTTATTGGCAGCGCTTGGTTTAGGTGGGGGAATGGCTCTGAGTAATGCCGGTGAAGCGGCAGGATCGGCCTCTCAAGGTCAAGCGGCAGGATCTTCAGCAGGTGGTGCCGTAAATATAGATAGTTTGGGTTTTGAGTATCTGGGCCAAGATGGGCAAGAAGTCGAAATGCCATTGAGTGATACGGTGGCCTCTTCCAATCAAGTTGGCTCTCAGCAGAGTAAGGCCGAAGATGTGTTTCAGCTTCAATCCCCGAGATTGAGGGATTCACAGATCTCGGCGGAGGCCGCAGCGGATATTTCAGCAAATAGTATCGAAGCCCCTGGTACTAGCCAAAATGTGGCAAAGAATGACTTTTTTGTCTCGCAACTAAAGGTTCCACAGGTTGAGACTGCAGCAGCGACTTCAGTTTCTGCACCGCCACCTCCTTCAGCTCCAGCAACTCCATCCATACCGGCCATACCAACTGGTGCAAGTTTAAATTTGACCTCGGTTATGGGAGAAAGTTCTGATGACGTTTCAGATCAGTCTGCAGATGACTCGACATCTTGGCAGCAGCTGACCGGTCAGGGGCTTGAGCGCACGACGGAAAATGGAAAAGCTCAGCGAACAGAGAGCTTTATGATTAATACTCAGCCGAGCGCAGCCCAAGAAGCGAAGAATTTGCGTGAGGTGATTGGTCAGGCTCAAATGATGGCTCAAAAAGGTGGCGGTGAAATGAAGATCACTATGACACCTGAAGGACTTGGGCAAGTGAGCATGAAGGTCAATGTCAAAGGTGATCAGGTTACTGTTGAAATGGTGGCCGAATCGACGGAAGCCAAGCGTATGCTCGAAAAAGGCCTGAGCGAGCTTAAGTCCAATTTACTTTCACATAATTTGAAGGTTGATCAAATCCGAGTAGAAACTCCTTCTGATATTTCAAATCAGTTAAACAAGAACCATGACGAGGCTCAAAGGCAGTTTGCGCAACAATTTATGGAACAGTTTCGCCAGGATAATAGTGAATGGCGTAGGGGATTTTTCGATATCCCAGGAGCAAAAGCGTATCGAAGCCAGCGCGAGCAGGCGGAGAGCGGTAACGTGAATGTACCGGAGGCCGGTCGACGCCGGGAGAGTGCGCGTCGTCTGGACCTCGTGGCGTAAAGGAATATAGGGATGATTAGTGTAAAGGGTGGAACCCAAACTTGGTCGAAGTCAGAGCAAACGGTGAGTCAACCTCGGGATGACCGCCGATCGATGGCGGCAGATCAACAGCAGCAGTTCTTTGGTGACCAAGCCATTGGCGATGTGCTCAACAAAGTTGCCGATCCCAATTGGGTGGATCCCGCCAAGGCCGTGAGAAAAGTCGGTGACTCATCTCTTGATAAAGATGCTTTTATGAAGTTGCTTCTGACGCAAATGAAAAACCAGGATCCTACGAATCCATTGCAGAGCCATGAAATGGCCGCTCAGTTGGCGCAATTTACTTCACTCGAAAAGCTCACCAATATTAGTGATGGAATCGATTCGTTGCAGAAGGCACAAGCTCCATCGCACAACTTTGAAGCGCTGAGTCTGATTGGTAAAGCTGTGGCCGGTGACTCGTCAAAGATTGAGCGTTCTGATGATAAAGATTCTCACGCAATCTCGTTTCAAGTGAGACAAGATGCGCAGAAAGTAACGATCAAGATTAAGAACGCTGAAGGTCAAGTTGTGCGCACGCTCGAGGCCGCCAATATGAAGGCGGGTAAGAATGAAATTATGTGGAATGGAAAGACGGAAGACGGTAGTGATGCTCCTCGAGGAAGCTACAATGTGGCGATAGAAGCGAATGCGTCCAACGGTCAAAAGCTGGGTGCGGATACTCGATTTGAGGGAGTCATCACAGGTGTGAACTTCACTGCTCAGGGACCTGTGCTTATGATTGGCAAGCAGGCTGTATCAATGAAGGACGTGAAAGAGATCGTTGATCCAAATCTTTTACGCCCATCTGCGGTCAATCGGCTTGAAGTCAAAAATCAGGACGCCAACGGGAATCCCATAGCGACCCAGGCGACGGCCAAGGGCAATGAGCAAAATTCTGCTTCGGGTTCCTCGAATCAAACAGTAGCGAGCAATCTGGAGTCCGTGGGCATGAGTCGAGAAATGATCAATCAGCTCAGTAAAGCGGGCGCAAAGGCGGGAATATAAATGGCTGAGATTCGCGCAAATATGAATTCAATCATATCTCCCGTCGGCACCCCCGGCGGAGCGAGCGCGAATCGTGGTTTAGATAAAGCCGGTGGGCCGAGCTTTAAGGAAACTTTAGGCGAGCTTTCAAAGGTCGCACCGAAGACGGCCGATCTCGCCGCGAAGGCTTTGAGATTCTCAAACCATGCGGTTGAGAGAATGCGCTCCCGGGGAATTTCGTATTCTCCTGAGCAAATGGCAGGACTTGAAAGAGCCATCGATAAAGCAGCGAGCAAAGGTGCCAAAGAGACTCTCGTGCTTGCGGATGACTCGGCGTTGATTGTAAGTGTGAATAATAGAACGGTTGTGACTGTAATGGATAAAGCTGCATTAAAGGAGAATGTGTTTACGAACATTGACAGCACCGTGGTGCTGTAGAGTTTGTTGCCGGAGTTAAGTGTGCACGGCGCCGCAGCCAAGGAATGGCCAACGGAGCGGAAAGCCAGGATGGCGAGCCGAGCACATTTAAGGGCGGTAATAAGCCGCTGGTTGAACAGGACGTTAAACCCTGGGGCCGGACCTCGATGAGGGGGCCCCGCTATCCACCGCTGATTGACTGATGCGGTGGCGAGACATGGAGGTCTCTCATGGGAGTTCTATCCTCTCTTTATACCGGTGTATCCGGTTTATCTGCACAAGGTGAAGCCCTTGGAGTTATTGGTGATAACATCGCCAATGCCAACACCACAGGCTTTAAATCAAGTCGTGCGGAGTTCCAAGATATCGTTGCCAAGAGCCTTAAAGGTATTCTTGGTGGTAACCAAATTGGTCGCGGGGTGAAGATCGGTGCGGTAAACCCGATTCTCATTCAAGGTAATGTGGATTCCACAGAAAAAGCCACAGACTTGGCGATTTCTGGTGATGGATACTTTGTCTGCCGCGGATCAGACGGTGAGTCGTTTACGCGCGACGGATCCCTACACTTTGATAAAGAGGGTTATCTCGTCACCAATGACAAGCAGCGCATTCAGGGTTTTGAGGCGGACGAAAAAGGGCAAATCATCAATAAGATGGCGGACATCAAATTTCCTCGAGCCTTGGTTCCGGCTAAAGCGACGACTGAAATTAAGTTGGATCTGAATTTGGATTCAAGAATTCAGAACATCAAGCAGTTCGATCCCAAAAATCCCTACGACACTTCTCACTACTCCACGGGTATTGAAGTTTACGATTCTCAGGGCAATAAGCATCTGATGTCCATGTTCTTCGTAAAGGCGGCAGACCGCACTTGGAACTGGCATGGAATGGTGGACGGCAAAGAAGTCACCGGCGGTAAAGATGGTGAATTGTCCAAGGTGGCCGCAGGAACTGTGACTTTTACCGTGGATGGTAAGCTTGATACGGAAACCGTTTCCGAACTTGCTTTTAACTTTAAGGGTGGAGCGCTCCAGAACCAAAAGATCAAAATTGATTTTGGAGATTCAATCACCACGGATAAGGGCAATGGTTTAGATGGAACCAAGCAGTACGGTAAAGAGTCTGACTTGATCTCATGGCAACAGGACGGTTCAGCGGCCGGAACAATTACCAACTTGTCCTTTAACGACGAGGGTGTTTTGACGGCCTTGTATTCAAATGGTCAGACTCAAGATTTGGCGCAAATCGCCTTAGCGAAGTTTGAAAACCCCGAAGCTCTCTTTAAGGTTGGAAACAACCGCTTTAAAGAAGCTCGTGATTCGGGCGCCCCTGCGGTGGGTGCTCCGGGCCGAGCCGGTCGCGGTAAGATCTTCGCGAAGTCCCTTGAGCGGTCAACAGTGGATCTTGCGCTGGAGTTCGTGAACCTCATTCAGAATCAGAGACCAACACCTGCACCTACCTGCCGTCCCCCAATCCGTACCCCAACCAGCGCTGCGTCGGCGTGGTGCTCGACCGCGGCCGCGAGGTGGGTGCGCAGGTGAACTACCGCTTCTAACCGGCGAGGGCCACCGCGTCGATCTCGATCTGCAGGTCGGGCAGCGCAAGCTGCCCGACCTGGACG
>JAPKGD010000196.1 GCA_026648125.1 Bdellovibrionales bacterium
GTTCTCGTTGAGCCGGAGATTCCAAACAATACGGGCAATATTGGACGAACCTGTGTTGGCAATTATTACCAACTTCATCTCGTGGGTAAGCTTGGTTTTGAGATTAGTGACAAGCAGTTACGCCGGGCAGGCCTTGATTATTGGCCGAATTTAATATGGCACCATCACAAGGATTGGGCCACTTGGTGGGAACTGGTCACAGATCCTTCTCGGGTTTTCTTTTTTTCAAAAAAGGCCGAAAAAACCATTTATAACGCCCAATTTAAATCGGGTGATTGGCTTGTTTTCGGCAAGGAAACAAAAGGCCTTGATGAGGGTCTCCTCGCCCAGCATCAGGAGCGGTGCTTACGAATTCCGATCGAGGGGCCCATTCGAAGCTTGAATCTGGCATCAGCTGTTGCGGCAGGGGTTTATGAAGGTCTTCGGCAGATTTGGAGCCCTGTCTCCTAGACAGCAGCTCAGATTTAAGTCTATCTTAGCCAGATGATTTCACGTGTTTTGACCAAAGTATTTGGGACCAAACATGAGCGGGATATGCGCAAGCTCCAGCCCATGATTGATAAAATTGCGAGCTTTGAGCCTACCTTAAAAGGTCTTTCTGATGAGCAGCTCAAGGCGAAGACTCCAGAATTTCGAGAAAGATTGAGCCGGGGCGAAACTCTGGATGGGCTTTTGCCGGAAGCCTTTGCGGTTTGCCGAGAAGCATCTCGCCGTGTTCTTGGAATGCGCCACTACGATGTCCAAATGATCGGGGGCATTGTTCTCCACCGCGGCGGAATCGCTGAAATGAAAACGGGAGAGGGAAAGACCTTAGTGGCTACCCTGCCGGTTTATTTAAATGCTCTGTCGGGCAAGGGCGTTCATGTCGTAACGGTTAACGACTACTTGGCAAAGCGAGATACGGAATGGATGGGCCGACTCTATAACTGGTTGGGGCTCACCACCGGCACAATTGTGCATGATCTTTCCGATATTGAGCGCCGCGCAGCTTATGGCGCGGATATTACCTATGGAACGAATAACGAATTTGGTTTTGATTACCTTCGCGACAACATGAAGTTTGCGCTCGAAGACTACGTTCAGCGCGAGCTCAATTTTGCCATTGTGGATGAGTGCGACTCGATTTTAATTGATGAAGCACGAACTCCACTGATTATCTCCGGTCCCAAAGAGGATTCGACCACAAAGTACCTTGAAATTGATCGGATCATTCCGCACCTCAAGCTCGATGTTCATTTCACCATGGAAGAAAAGAGCAAAACAGCCTCATTGACCGAGGAAGGCAATGCAAAGGTTGAGGAGCTACTTGGAGTTGGCAATCTCTACGACCCACAACATATCGATCTTCTTCACCATGTATATCAGGCGCTGAAGGCCCACCACCTCTACAAGCTTGATGTAGATTACATGATCAAAGATGACGAGATTGTAATTGTTGATGAGTTCACTGGACGATTGATGCCGGGGCGCCGATGGAGCGATGGTCTCCATCAAGCGATCGAGGCCAAAGAGAAGGTGAAGGTTAAAAACGAAAACCAAACGCTCGCCACAGTGACCTTTCAGAACTACTTCCGCATGTACAATAAAATGGCGGGAATGACAGGAACTGCGGATACAGAGGCTGTAGAATTCAAGAAAATCTACAATCTTGATGTTCATGTCATTCCGACGAACAAGATAATTCGTCGTAAGGACTTAGAAGATGTGGTCTACGGCACCGAACGGGCAAAATTCAAAGCGATTGTTGAAGACATTAAAGTGCGACAAGAGAAGGGCCAGCCGGTTCTTGTTGGTACGATTAGTATTGAGAAGTCGGAGCGTTTGAGCCGTGCACTTAAGAATGAAGGTGTTACTCACAACGTTCTGAACGCCAAGCACCACGAGCGTGAAGCAGAGATTGTTGCTCAGGCGGGCCGAAAAGGTGGGGTGACCATCGCCACCAATATGGCCGGTCGAGGAACTGACATTTTGCTTGGTGGAAACCCAGAGTTTTTAGCAAAGCATGAGGCGGGACCTGAGGCGACTCCAGAGCGTCTGGCAGAACTTATCAATAAGTATAAACTCCATTGCGAAAATGAGCGCAACGAAGTGGTTGCGGCCGGTGGGCTATATATCATTGGTACAGAACGACATGAATCTCGCCGCATCGACAATCAGTTGCGAGGTCGCGCGGGACGACAAGGTGATCCGGGCGAGTCTCGATTTTATTTGTCTCTTGAAGATAATCTCATGCGTATTTTTAACGGTGAGAAAATTCAGTGGATCATGAGCAAAATGAAGATCCCAGAAGATGAGCCAATTATGGCACCCATGGTGTCTCGTGCGATTGAAGGAGCTCAGCGAAAGGTTGAAGGACACCACTTTGATATTCGAAAGCATTTGCTCGAATATGACAATGTGATGAACCAACAGCGGTCGGCCATTTATGGCATGCGCCGTCGCGTACTCTCGGGCACTGAAATTGAACGTCTATTGCTGGATTTCTTGAGCGAGGTCACTTCGGATATCCTCGATCAGTTCGCGAATGCGGAAGTTCGTCGGGAGGACTGGGATCTTCAGGGTCTTAACGTAGGATTGGGCCGACAATTTGGATTGGCCGTGGATTTTGGTGATCGGGCGAATTTGACGAGTGAGCATTTGACGGGTTTAGTTCGTGATGCTGTTAAAACGGCCTATGACCTTCAGAAAAAGGAAGTGGGAGAGTTTTATGACCAATTGGCGCGTATGCTCATGCTCCAGGCCATTGACACCCATTGGAAAGAGCATCTGGAGCGAATCGATCGAGTCAAAGAAGGAATTAATCTTCGTGCTTATGCGCAAAAGGATCCTTTAATCGAATACAAAAAAGAAGCGTTTGCGTTGTTTCAAGAAATGAACGCGTTGATTCGATCTGAAACTGTAGAGAAATTTTTGAAGGTTCGTTTAGTAAGCCCAGAGAGCACGCGCGAAGCCCTGGCCTATCGACCTGAAATAGATCAGCAGGATCTCAACTACTCGGGGGCCGATGAGGCCGCTGCGGGAGGCGGATTTTTTGGCGAAGTTCCGCAGCAAAGACCAATGGGAGGCTCGCCAATGGCGCCAAGCCCACGAGATCATGAGATGATGTATCGCGGTTCCAATGACTACGGAGACGATGGGCCTAAGATGAATCGGGAAGATCGCCGCAGAAGAGAAAAGGCGCAAAAGAAGAAGCGGATCAAGGTCTAGTCCCGACATCAAATTGCACCAGACGAATTAAACTTTGTTTGAAGAGTGATAGAATTGGAGCATGGCGAATTGTCCGGCTTGTCAGAGTGCTTTGCCCGATGATTTTGGACTTATCGATTGTCCAAGTTGTAGTGTGGGCCTCTTTGTAGAATTTGATGGCAGTGTGAGGTTAAGAGAAGAAGGGGCCGCCACTTATTCGGAACCAGAGCCCCAGATTGAGCAATCGCCCGCCTCATCCTTAGAAGCCAACTTTGAACTTAATTTTCCCGAGGCGCAAGAGCCACTATTAGAACCCATGCCGGGAGAGACTGGCCCAGAAATGGAAGAGCCTCGTATGGAGCACCATTCTTCAGCAACCATAGCGAGCCCATTTTCACAAGTTCTCGCCCAACCTGAACCCTTAGAGATCTCAAGACTCGCTGAAGACGAGATTCCTTTGAATCCGGCTCCTCCGATGAACATTTCGCCAAGTCCGCTTGCAACTCCAGGAGTGGAAGATCTGGTTGAGTACGGCAATTCTCTCGCTTCTGCGGCCCGCGATGGGGTTCTCCACTATGATCTACATATTACTGGGATTGATACAGTCGACATACGTCGGGCGATTCAAGAGGCACTCACCGATCCTCTGTTCTTATGGGACGTCGAATCCTTGATGAAATCGGCTCATCTTGGAGAACTTAAGATTCGGCAGGTGCCTTCTGTAAAGGCCGCAATTGTCGTACAAAGATTGACAAGCCTTCCCGTCGAAATTTCATGGGTGCAGCATGCATTACTTGAGCCTTAATTTATTGGTCGTTTTTACTTTGATTTCGAGCCCAGCTTTTTCTCAAGAGGGAGAGGGTCAAAAAGATACCTCCGCTGTATCAAGGGACTCGATGGAATATTACAAGAAAGAAGGGCGGCTCAACTCTTTGAAAAGTAAAATTGAAGAGACCGAAAAGGCATTTAAGCAAAACTTAGAGGCTAAGAATAGAACTAAGGATCCGGAAGAAAAAAAGCGCTTCGCAAACGCCCTCACGGCCATTGCTAAGGAGCGCAACGCTTATGTGAGAGAGCTCAGTGAGATCCGGGCAGAACTTAAATACCGCTATCCCAATAAAGGAGAAGACATCGATAAGCGCTTTGTGCCGAAAGAAGAGCGCACAGTTCAGCAAATGGAAGCGGCATCAGATTTGGATCTTAAACTTTCGGAGGTTAAAGAGGACGTGGATAGAAAATATAAAGTTCTCATGCCAAAGGAAGAACCGCAGGCGGAGACTTTTGTTCCTACTCAGTCCATTCCCGTTGAAAGCAAGAAGAAGCTTCGTCTTGAGAAGTGACATTTCGATTTAACTAAATGGATTTTTAAAAATAAAAACCGGTAGATCGCAGGTGATCTCTACAACACCAGATGCTTCGTTGCTGAGTCCATGACTGCTGAGCGCTTTCACTTCGGTGGGATTGGGTAGGCGATAACGGCAATCGCCAGTTATTGTTATGGTAGCGTCTTCCATTGCAACCAGAGAAAAGAAGCCCGTGAGTTTAAGGGGCCAACGACCATTGCTGAAAGCGCACACGGCCCAGTCCAAGTCACATTCCGTTTTTTTGGTTCGTGTTTTCAGAAATCGGTGAATTTCGCCAAAATTTATAAATTCGTGGTCTCGACGTCCACCCAGAAAGCCCACCATGGAAAGTCGTTCGATGTGTTCAGGAATGTTCTTTAGGAC
>JAPKGD010000197.1 GCA_026648125.1 Bdellovibrionales bacterium
GACCGGCCTCCAGGAGGAGCAGGACGCGGTGCGCTGCATCGAAAACGGGGCCGAGGACTTCCTCTCGCGCCCGATCCGGTCCGCCCTCCTCATGGCCCGGCTCAGCGCCAGCCTCGAGAAGAAGCCAGTGACAATTGGGAGGGGATCTAAGGTGACCTTCGGCTTATAGACTACGACGGTCTGCGTGCAGGCACAAAGTACAAGAAGCGATAATGCGGAGACTGAAGTTAATAGCCTTTTCATTTTTGAGCCCCTTCCTCAACAAGATATTCGATTCGATCGATGCTGAAACCTTCCGAGTTGAAGGTGGCAAAAGTCTTGCCACTACTCGAGTCTTCACTGTCTGTCATACAACGGTACTCACTCGCTCCTGTCTGGACAATTTCATCTGCACCCATCGACGTACAGGCGGACTCATAGCTTTGTGGAGCGGACATAGCCATGGTGACTTGGCGAACCAAAGAGTTGGTGAATCGCACGGTCACCGTGTCACCCGGAATCACCGCCGACCAATGATCGCGAGACTCAGTTTCCTCGACATGGGTTATGAGTCGAAGATTTTTATCGTAAAGATAAATCGAGTCATACGGTTCTTGCACCTGGATGAAATCGAAGTGGACTCTCACTGCGGAAGCCCCTGGCACCTTGATTTCATGGCGAATATCAACCACATCTCTTTGATAGCCTCGTTCTCGAATCGACTGATTTTTAGCAAGCCAGTTTTGCCTTTTTGGAACAGCCGTCCTTTGCGCAAGGGCGTTTGCCGCATTCACTCGTCCGTTACTTGCTGCCTTACCTAGCAATCCGTCTTTGACGTCTACAGTTTGCATAATAAGTTGCTTGAGTTGCTCAGGCTTTTTTCTTAGGCCCTCGTTGCCAGCTAGAATAAGGGCTGCAACCCCAGCCACATAAGGTGTGGCCATAGAAGTTCCCGACATAACGGCATAAGGTCGCCCGCCTTGGGCCAATCCGACCGGGTAAGTACTTAAAATATGCACGCCTGGTGCAAACACGTGAACATGGTCATGGCCATAATTCGAAAAGCTGGCCGGATTATCTTGGTTGTCCGAAGCTCCAACCGTGAGTACGTTTTTGATTGCGCGTCCTCGCGAATCTTTATCTATGGCCGCTGGAAATGTCTCTTTTACGTCGATATTTGTGCCATCATTGCCAGCCGCCGCGACAAATAGGATGCCGGCTTTCTCAGCATCAGCAATGGCATCGCGGAGAAGTTTAGAATTTCCCCCTCCCCCCCATGAATTTGATAAAACATCAGCTTTTTTATCGATGGCATAGTAGATGGCCCGAACTGCATCAACGGTCGAACCGCCGCCAGCACCTAAGAATCGAAGAGCCATGATGCGAACTTGACAGTTTACACCGGCAATTCCTTGAGCATTTCCGGAAACGGCGCCGATGCTTCCTGCGCAGTGAGTTCCATGTCCATCTTCATCCATGGGATCAGGATCACCTGGAGCTCCATACTTATTCTCCGTGCGGCCTCCAGAATAAAAATCATAACCATAGACGTCGTCAATCAGCCCATTGCCATCATCATCTCGGCCGGCAATGCCTCCATTTTCGGGAGCCTCTTTTTCGTTGATCCACATATTGCCCTTTAAGTCTGGGTGAGTGTAGTCAACGCCGGTGTCGATCACGGCGACAATGTTCTTGCGGGAGCCGCAAGTGGATTTCCAAGCTTTGAGGATGTCGAGATCCGCATCTTCATTACCGGGAAGTCCGTAGGGTGGATTTTGACCAAGGTTATTAAGACCCCACTGCTTAAAGAACAGACGGTCATTAGGCCAAGCGGCGCGGTCGGCAATAGCCTGAGAATGAACTTTAAAGTTGGGCTCCATGTAATCCACTTGACCTTCAAGTCCAGCGGCAAGGGTGTCATAGTCCACGGAATCATCATGGGTGACCTGATAGGCATTAACACCGGGGCTAATTGGCTTAATTGATGCCTTTACTCCCAAGGATTCGAGATAGTTCTCAACCAATTGTTTGTCGCCTTTAAAGACGAACTCATTGGGGATGGCATTTTGCGAGATGCTCTTGCTAGCGCCTTTGACTTTGGAAAGCGAGAAGGAGCAGCCGGCCGTCATTGTCATTGTTAAGATACCTAAGATGATATTTTTCATTGGATTAACATCCTTTCGTTTGCTTGACGGGCAATGCGAGCAATTCCCAACATCAGCTTTTGCCTTGATGTCAGGGGCGAAATTTTGTCGAGTAATCCGTTTCCAACGCTCACGTCGTTTTGACTGGTGAATATTGGAATATTGAAGACGGAGAAGAATCGAGAAAGGCTTTCGTCGAAGCTGACCGATTTCACATTAAATCGAGTGGCAACGACAGCGTCCTTCTTATCATAGGATCTGCTAAAAGTGAGTTCGAGTTCCTGTTTGTTTCTAAGTAATGCATCGGCATTAATAGCAGTCGCATAATTTCCGTAAATTGAAATAGGGCCTTTGATCGTGACCACGGCCTGCTTTGAACACGAAGATGAATAGCCAGATTCATCACTTGCGACTTCTTTGCCTGGGATGCAGCGACGAAAGCTTTCTTCAATCTCAAACAGTAAGGTGATCGGAGATTGGAGCGTGAAGGTTACAAACGCATTTGTTTTCCGCTTGAAGAGTTCGTAATCCCACCACTTATTTGTCTCTTTGACCTCAGCCCCTTTGGTCTGCACAATCGAGCCGATAAATGCAGAGCCCTCGAGCGCTCGGCGAAGTGTAGGAAACATGAAGCCTTCAATCTCTTTATCGAGAACGGTGCTCCCTGCTGCTGTCGTGGTCACCGTAGTGGCGTCGCTGCTAATACTGTATTGAGACTTTACATTCCCCACTGGCTTTACCGTTGCGGTAATTGTCTGGGCCTGTGACTCCGGCAGCTGTCCCCAGATAACTGCCGAAAGAATAAGGCCCCCCACCCATTTCATGATTCCCCCTAGTTTGTTTTTGCTTCACCCCCGAAGTCCCCGTATCCCCTTGGCAGACCTTCATTGGCTGAAACAGTTTCCAAACCATTTAGCAAGATGTGGTCCACTTTTCATGGTCGATAAAAGTTCGAAAATTATGAGTGATATTCGCGAGATAAATTAAATTTTATGGAGCCTATAAGAGGTTGGCCCTAAAATTTATATTCCGGCGTCGCGTTGTACAGGAGTAATTTTCATACTCAAAGTGCTTAAAGAATAAGCGCATCGAGTGAGGGACCAGAAATCGCCACCACTGAAGACTTGGGCATTGACGTGCCGCCTTCTGGCCAGCGACTCAAAGGGCGAGATAAATCTTCAGTGCCCTCTCCTGGGTGTTGCACAGAAAGAAAAAGTGTTCTTCCGTCAGGAGAAAAACTTGGACCAGTAAATTCAGCAGTCATAGGTGCTGTCGCAACGCGAATGACTTCTCCGGCATTTTTTCCCGACATGGGAATGTAAAACAGACTGTTATTACCGAAGGGTTGGTATGGCCCTTTGTTCAAGACGCTGTCTGAAATGTCATTTGTCATCCAAAGATTGCCTTTTCGATCAAAGGCCAAGTTGTCGGGGCAACTAAAGCCCGCTGAAGTCCCACCGGTTTGAAAAGTTGAAGCTTTGAAGGTCAAAGAGGCATGGTCGCCACCATCTTCAACAATCTTCATGATTGATCCATGGAGATTGCCCTTGGTCTTGTTATTGGTAAGAGCCACAAAGACAGCTTTTGTGTTTGGATCAATTTCAACATCTTCGGGGCGGTCGAGAAGAGTTGCGCCCACGATCCGGGCGGCTTCACGACAATGTATTAAAACATCGGTTTGGTCCTTAAATCGCTTTTGTAGTCCGGGGTGTTGATTGCGGTTCAGGGAGAGCCAGCGTCCATTGACCACATCCGCAACAAAAAGTTCTCCGTGCTCCAGCGAGCCTCTCTTATTGCTAATAAATTTATAGAGACACTCATTGTTATGATCGTCACCAGAATACACGACCGGACGACCATCGTTACCTAGGGTGACCGTGGCGGATTCATGAGCGAATCGTCCTAAAGCGACTAGCTTTTTTGCTTTACCAGTAAAGGGGTCGACTTCGTTGACCCAACCATAATGCTCGGGAGGATTGGGATAGTAATCACGCCACTGATTGTAGTTTGAGCCTGGGAGCCAGGTTTTTTTTCCACTCGAAAAGATCGTCTCCCCATAAAAATCATCGTAATTTTCTTCGCATCTGTCGCTGTCCCAGCGTCGTCGGGCTGAACGTTTGCGCCGTCGAGTACGCCGACGTCGATCGAAGCGATCCGACACCCGCCGTCGGGAGCGTCGCCCGCGTGTCGGTGTAATCGGCCCTCAGGTCGACATCGTCGCGGCTGCCGACCCCAAGAGACGGTCGGCGCCGCTCGCCCGACGCGTTCGTGCCCAGCAGCTCCGTGCCAGTGGCGCCGCTCCCCGCTCGCCTGACAAGCAACCCCCCGTCATCGCGCCCAAGCCCCATTCCCGACGTCGGCGACTTGCCCGAACCGGCCGTGCCGCCCAACTGGTACTGGAGCCCGCCGATGCCGCGCAGCGCGGCGTTGTTGTTCAAGACCGGCGAGAAACTCGAGTCACGCCGGAACGTAAAGATGTCCTCCGAGCCGAGATTGCCCCGGAAGTCCGAGCCGCCGGTGTAGCCGACGTCGCCTCGGAACGACCTGCCGCCGGCGGCATTCCCCGTCACCACGGCGTTGCGAAGGCGGACGTCGTCGTAGAAGGCGCGATTGGTGTTGGGAGAGTTGAACCTTCCCTGGGTGCTCAGCCCACGGTCCAGGCGCTTGCCGTCGCCAAGAGCGTTCTGCGCCGAGGCGTTGGTCGAGCACAGCGACAGCGCGAGACCCGCTAAGCCCATGATCAACATCGAGTTGCACCGCATGTTCACCCT
>JAPKGD010000198.1 GCA_026648125.1 Bdellovibrionales bacterium
CTTTTAGAAGCGGTCTCCATTTTTTTGTTAGCGCCGGCCTTCTTTGCCGTTTTAGCTTGAACCTTCTTTGCCAACGATTTCTTGGGCGCGGCTTTTGTCTTTGATTTTGGCTGCGCCTTTAAAGTCTTGGCGACTTTTTTGGGTTTACCTTTTGATTTTGCTTTCGCTTTTGAACTTGCTTTTGATTTCGCTTTACTTCGTGCCACGTCGAACCATCTCCTCGTCGTAGTATTTACCGTAGAGAACATCCCACTCAGGACTGCCCTCAACGACCCCACGGCGCAGAGAACCTATCTTTTCACGAACCTGCTTGTCAATTTCCTCGCCCTCCGCGACAAATTTGGCAATCGCACGCTTTGCAAAACGAAGAGCTGCATCGTCATCCGAATAATCGACTAAATCATCATTCCAAATGCCATCAACAACTAATCGTGCAATATGGCTTTGCCGATCCTCAGAAATGATCACAGAATGATTCCTTTCTCTTTGGCCAATCGCTTCTTCAATAAGGGAAACATCTTATAGCGCTGAAATTCACCTGGATTCTGCCGCTCCAAATCATCCATCATTCGATTCACTTCCATGTCGAGCTCAGACTCTCTTTGATAGTCCGCCCGGACTAACTGTGCAGCTCGAGCCGCCACATCGTGGGGCTTGGCTTTATAGGTGATGATTTTTTGTGCTTCAAGCTCATTAAGGACCATTCCAACCATGCGCTGGATTTGCTTGTCTGTGATTTTCATACACCCGACTAAAGGTCGCCCGCCGGGTCTTGTCAAGTGGTGTCGCTCGAGGATATGGATGTGCGATGCGCATACGAATCGCTGCCACTGCCTCCGCTCTCGTTTTAATTCTTTTGAGCGTGTTTATATGGCGCGAAGACCGCCATTTGCGCGACCGAGTTGAAGCGGGCTGGTTTTTACCACCCATTGAATTTTATTCTGCCCCAATGACTATCGAACCCCAAGGGCAACTCAACTTACGAGAGACTCTCTCCCGCCTCAAAGGCTGGGGCTGGAGGGAGCGCCACCTCGGCCAACCGCTCCATCGACAGGACTTTATACGACTAGAACGTGACGACTGCCTTGAGGCCTTTCCCGAAGCGGATTGGCCGCAAGAATCTTTTCAGTGCCTTGGCGTGTGGCCTGGCCATCTCGCGGAGCCCTGGTGGGCCGCCGTGGATGACAATCGAGTCACAGCTCTCTTTGGCAGTGATGGCCGAGCTCTTGATCGCGTCAGCCTTCCCCCTGAACTGTTTGCCCAATTTTATGATGAGCAACCCATCTTGCGCACCGTTGTGGGATTGGGTGAAGTTCCATTGGCTTGTGCTCAAGCCGTCACAGCCATAGAGGACTCTGAGTTTCTTGAGCATAAAGGTATTTCGCCAACTGCAATCGCGCGCGCATTTATACGAAATCTCAAACAAGCACGATTTGCAGAGGGCGGCAGTACCATCACCCAGCAACTTGTAAAAAATTATTTTTTAACTTCTGAAAAAACTCTCTCGCGAAAAATTCATGAACAGATTCTGTCTATCCTTCTTGAATTACGAGTCGACAAAGACACAATCCTTACGAACTATCTTAATGTCATTTATATGGGCCAGAACGGATCATTTCAGGTTCGAGGGTTTGCGGCAGCTTCTCAACATTATTTCGAACGCCCATTAAGGGACCTTGACCTTTCGCAGTGTGCGCTTTTGGCTGCAATCATCAACAACCCTGGTCGCTACAATCCAACCCGACAGAGCGAAAGAGCCATGCAGAGAAGAAACCTCGTTCTCTCACGTATGCAGGAACTCAACATGATCTCACCCGATCAAGCTCAGGCGGCGAGCGAGGCACCGCTCGGAGCTAAATCGTCCCGGCTCTTAAGCGAACCCGCTCCCTATTTTGTTCAGGCGGTGCGTGAACAGATTAAGACGCTGGGCTTGCGCGAAGATTCAGGACTGCGCATCTACACAACTCTCGTCCCATCCATTCAAGAGCGCACCCAACTTGCCGTCGCCAAAGAGGTGGATCGGATCGAAAATGAGATGGTCAAAAAAGATTCGGAAAAGCCCCCTCTTGGTTCTTTACAGGGAGCGGCTATCGTTGTTGATGTGGAGAGCGGTGGTGTGCTGGGTTTTGTGGGCGGTCGCCAGTTCAAACAAACGCAATTTAATCGAATCACATCGGCGCGACGGCAACCAGGTTCTCTTTTTAAGCCCATGGTTTATTTGGCGGCTCTCGAATCTGGCGAATACAATCCTGAAACGCTTCTCGACGATGCACCGTGGTCTTTTAAATACCAGGGCCAAACCTGGACTCCTCAAAATTACGATCGAAAATTTTTAGGCCCGGTCACGATGTCCCAAGCTCTCGCGCTTTCTCTCAATGTGCCCACGGCCAAACTTGCTCAAGAGGTCGGGCTCGAGAGCATAATTGAACTCGCTCACCGTCTGGGAATTGATTCAGAAATGCAACCCTTGCCCTCGCTTTCTCTCGGAGCACTCGAGACTTCTCCTTGGGAAATCGCTCAAACTTACCTCACGATTGCCCGTCGTGGAGAGCGAGTTCCTCTTCATATGATTAGCTCAGTCACCGATCATGATGGGCATGAACTCTATCTCCTCGATCGATCGGCGCGCACCGTTGTACGCAAAGACTTTGCGGATGCACTGGTGGGCATGCTTAAAGGAACTTTTATATTTGGTACCGCGAAGTCATTGAACAATCGAGTATCTGATGAACCTGCCGGAAAGACGGGAACGACCAGTGACACACGAGACTGTTGGTTCGCCGGATTTAACCAGAAGACGCTTGCGCTGACCTGGGTCGGGTATGATGACAATATTCCCACGGGGCGAACAGGCGCCTCAGCCGCGCTCCCGCTTTGGTATAAAATTGTTTATCCCTAATCGCCGATGGCGAATTGGTGCTTGCTTTTTTGCTCGGAAATTAGCGCAAGTTTTGTGATCTCAGAACGGCAAAAAACGAGACATCTCGACTATCAATCTCGATATCTAATGGCTCTTCCATCGCTGTTGGATAGCTCGCAATAACCCTCGGCCAGTCCACAACCGCTAAGCTCTTCGAATCAATAAATTTGAGCGTCTTCACAAGAACTTGCCGATAGGCATTTGGACCGAAGGAGGTCAAACGATTGTCGCGTGCTTCGGGCGAGCTTATCTCACTCTCTATATCCGCATCGCTTCGCTCGAGTTTTTTGTAAATTTGCTCGACGACCCAAGCCAACTCGATGCCTCGGTATGCCGCAATCTCGATGTCGTACCTTGGCACTCCAAGGCTGTGCAGCGAGTAAGCTTGAAGATGGGCATTCACAATGTGGCCACGTAATGATGGGCCATTTACCGCCTGCCAGCCAAATTCACCAAATCGGTCAAATTGACTATCGAGATTGCGGCGAGGTGCCTCGAGCTTTGAGTTACAAAGAGAGTCAGACATTCGACCAAACTTGAATTCGCGAGGCGACCCATAAGCGATATTAGAAATTGCTAAATGTGCAATCGCTACTATTACCGACAAGGTAATAGGCAATCGTGAAAATAATAATTTTAGGCCGCTCCCGCATTGAGAGTTTTGGGGATTAGGCTTCTGAAGTGAATCCATAGAAACAAACTCTGCAAGGGATATGCTCAAATGAGCCCACTCCCATATCCTGCTCCGTCCAATCTCTTTTCAGAATCGACATTTTGGGGCTCTAAGCCTCTAAAAACCCAATATACCGCAACACTTTAGGCACATTTTCTCCCCATCTTTTGCCTATTCCAATTGGGCGAGGTCCTACGGCACCGGACTTGAATAGGTACTGGCTAGGTTCTTTTTTTAAGGAGAAGCCTATATGCGACGATCGACAATGACCTTTTTGATCCTTTCTGCACCCCTGTTTGCAGGATTGGCCGTTGGCTGTGGTGACGGAACATCAAGTAAAAAGCGTGGTCGCATCTCGGTCGGCGTAAAGAAGGCCGCTCCGGCGGCACCACAATTAACCGCAAAAGACGGTGCCACCACCCAGACGGCACAGCAGCTGACGACCGCTCAAATCAATCAGCTCAGTCAAGATGTGGCAAACTCTGGTCAGGCCATCGATCTTAGTGAATTAGAGGTGGGAACATATAAACTTTCTCACGTGGTTCAAACCAGCAAATCTAATAACGACCAAGACGCAAACATCCACCAGTTTGACCTTCAGGAAGATACCCAAGGGCAGGTTCAAGCCACTCAAATCGAAGCGTATCGATCTTCTAAAACCGTATCAGAAAAGCCCTTTAGTGCACCCCTGACTTATGACTTTAAAGTGAAGACTGACAAAATTGAAAATCTCTCGGGCGTTAACTATCAAAGTCAGTTTTCGTCGACCTCTTATGCGGTCAAAGTGGCGAGAAGTGATTGCAGCAATTGTTTAAACTTGGCCGGTCTCGCGACAAAAACTCGAGTCAACAAAAGTTACGTCAACAACAAATCCGAAGAAGGGCAGCATATCGTAACAATAAAGCGACGTCAGGATGGCATTCTTATCGTTCATGAATTTCAAACTTACAAAAAGGGAACGTCCACAAATTCGACCCGCATTATTTCGGCCATTTATAAATTCACCCCTGAAGTTACACCCGCCGGTTCTGCGGCTCTTCAGACTGGCACCACGGCTTCAACGGGTTTGCAACAGGGCGAGCCCACAACTCCTGCGGCGGTGGCCCCTGCCCCTGCAGGAAACCCTGCGCCGACTCCCAACCTCTTCGACCAAGCCTACGACCAGTTGATTGCGCAGGGTTTGAGAGCCAATCCTCCGCCCAATGAAAAAAGCCGTACACCCGGTTTTTGAAACCCCAGAGCCAGCTGAGCGTCTAAGTCCCGATCAAGTTGCGGATCATCTGCCCCAGCTTCAACAGCAA
>JAPKGD010000199.1 GCA_026648125.1 Bdellovibrionales bacterium
GAGTTCCTCAAGCTTAGCGCTAATCTTGCGCCCATCGGCCAATCGAATTGTGCCTTCATAGGTGTCGAGCTCAAGTTTTGTTCGCCGACTGCTGTCCTCGTATTCACCGAGATAGGCGTTTGGAATGCCTTTGCAGCCCACGGTGGCCACTAAAGTGGCCACCATTAAAACTGATTTCCATAATCCCTGGGTATTCATTTTCATAAACAATCTCCCCTTCAACTAGAAGCTACGGCGATGAACCATTGTGGTTCGCCCATTTTCTTTAATCTCAAGTTCCAGAGTACCCGAACGACCGCCCTCTCTGACTAGAACTGGAATCACAAAATTAGTGATTTGTCCTGGCAGCATCGGCGCAAGAAACTGAGGATTGGGACCCACAATGACAAAGTTATCTCCATCTCGACCGCTGACTTGCGCACTCAACTGAAGCGAGTTCATCAACAGATTGGAGCTCACATTGGTGATCTGGTACTCCAAGCGAACCACTCCCGCTTGAGAAAGTGACTCAACCCCATTGAGCACGTCGACTCGATATTCGTTCGTCACAGGGATACTGCGCTGAAAGCTGAGTACACCCACTCGACGACGATCTCCATCACGGGCTTCAATGGCCAGCGGAAGATTGAGTCTGTCACCGTGGCCCCGCGTGATCACGCGGAAAACTAAACGACGAGATTCTCCCGCGGCAAGAACACCGACGACCTTGGTGCCGTCAAGCACTTCCAATATTTCGGGCCGAGAAACTAACTCAACCTGAAATTGTCCATCGGTTGGAACTTGCGATTGGTTTTTAACCACCACTTCAATGGAAGTCTCCATACCTTCCTTAAGGTCTGGCATGACTGGAATACCCAGTGCCGCTAAGAACTTCGTCTCTACACGAAATTCTCGGCTGTCACTGAGTCGGCCATTGACGTAAACATCCAATCGAAAGCGCTTAACGGTATCTGCTGCCGATTCATTCATGCGAAACTCTAGCGCATCGGAAACAAGGGTCTCGCTCTTCCCCTCGAGGGCTCTGACCAGACCACTTGTCGCCTCACTAATCACTGAGGCATCCGCATCGAGACTGACTAACGTCAGCTTGATTTGGCGTCCATCCAAACGAGCCGCCGAGAAACTACGTACTTTAAACTGAGTACGTAAGATTTCGCCGGGCTCGAAAATTCCGTTATGAATGGTCTCTGTCGCTACAGCAACCAGCAATCGAAGTGGTCGGTCTTGGAAATCCCGCGCTTCGTCGCTACGACCTCTTTGGTAGGCCTGCTCAGCGTAGCCAGGATAGACCTGGTTGTATTTTTGCTGATAAGCGGGCCGATAGGCCGACTGATAGATTTCACTATAACGTTCCTTGTAGGCAGATGCTCGTGCCGACTCAAAATGTTGGCGATAAAAGCCATCATAGCTTCGACTGTAGGCACTATGACTCGCGCTTGAGAAGGCCCGATCATAGGCAGAACGATAGGTTACGTTGTAAGTGCGATCATAGCCTTGACGGTAACCATCTCGACGACCCGTCTCATAACCACTATTATAATGGCCTCTATAGTCTCTGCCACGAGCATCTCGACAACCACGCTCGGCCGAAGCCCGGCTCGCTTGATCGTAAGCTTCTCGATAGGCACGTTGCTTGGATGAATCATAAGCCATTCGATATGCGGAATTATAAGCCTGATCATAAGCGCGCTTGATCTCCTCAGGAGTTGGTCCTGCAGGTGGCTGCGGCGGAGGAGGCGGATTTACAGGCGGATTGGTCGGATTGCCTGGAGGGTTTCCAGGGCGACCAGGATTGCCCGGAGGATTTCCAGGGCGACCAGGATTTTCGGGAGGCCGTCCAGGACGTCCCGGCTCTCCAGGACCGGGCCGACCGGGGCCAGGTCGCTTGGGCGGAAGTTCAGCCATCAAGCTAAAACCAGAAAATCCACCCAATAGAGCGGGCGGACGCTGACTAAAAGAGTCCTCTCGCGCCACTGGCTCATTCCATCGCTCACTTTTCAAAGCTTCCCGTCCACGCGGATAATCCAGCCGTTCTGCTTCCGCCCGGGCATCTCGATCTGCAGCAGCAATGCCTTCTCGTTGACCAACGATTGCGGCATCAGAACCATTTGCGTCTTGATAGCCACGCTCTCGGCCAGGCCCAGTTGCAGCATTCAAAGCATCGCTATTCGCTCGACGTGTGCCGTCTTGATCTCCGTCCGTTTGGCCTCGACGTTGGCCATCAATATTTCCCTGATTTATTCCGTCACGATCACCTTCGCGATCGCCCAAAGAAAAGCCGTCGCGATATCCACGATCACGCTCTCGCTCTTGCATGTCGCGTTCACATCGCGCGTATCCATTGCGATATCCCTCACGGTCTCCCGCCGTTCGACCTTCATTGAAGCCGGCAGCACGACCATCGGCATCGCCACGAGCCCGTCCATCTCTTTCACCTCGGGCTCTCGCATCCGCTAAAGCATCCTGTGGTGAAACAACTCCACTTGGGGTAATGCCCCAAGCCGTTGGTGAAGCCATGGAGCTCACCAATATAATGTTCAAACATAGTTTAAGAAGATTCATTTTTCCCCCCTGACTTCTCCTCGACTCCGAGAGGTATCGCAATCGACGTGCCAATTCAAAATTGGCTTGGGGATTGAAAAATTAACTTTTTACGATTGAAGCGGTGACGAAGCGGCCCCACCAATTCAAAAGACTCACGGCGTTAGTGGACAATTGGGCACCACTGCCCAAGAATCGAGCATTACTTTTTTTGAAGTGATTTGAGTCGAGTAACTACACGCTCAGGATTACTTACGGGATCAACATCACGATCGATATCCATAACATCTAACTGCGGACCAATAATAAAGGTCCACCGTCGTGACATTCTGGCCTCCGACGTCTTTGCGCCGTAGCGCTCTCCCACTTTTCCATCTGCGTCTGCCAAAAGAGTAAAATTGAGCTTATGCTTTTCATGAAACTTCTTTTGCTCCTCCTGAGTGTTCACACTGATGCCAAAAACTTCAGCACCTAGCTCCTTAACCTGGCTCAAATTATCACGAAAGGCGCAGGCCTGTTTGGTACAACCTGGTGTATCGGCTTTAGGGTAAAAATAGAGCACTGTCCAAAGACCTTTTCGCTCATTCAGATCAAAATTCTGACCCGCCTGCGTTTTCAATTTAAATGTCGGTGCTTTGTCGCCAACCTTTAGTTCCGCGCCCCAAGTCATGCTCGAAATGAATATTGCTGCACTCATCAAGAGATACTTCATGAGCTTTGCTCCTTTGTAGATTGAGAATCATAAGAAAAGTGAACTTTTGAAGCCGCAAGCCGAGCTTTCTTTCGCGCCTCATTGGCCGTTCGCCCTCGCGCCAATGCCACTCCCATGCGCCGAAACTTGCGAGTGCTTGGCTTGCCAAAAATTCGCACATCCACTTGTTTGCCTTTAAGGGCCTTATCTATTCCTCGAATCGTAAAATCATCTGACTCTCTATCGGCCAAAATCACGGCAGAAGCTGTGGGCCCAAAATAGTCGATTTGGGGAATCGGCAAACCTAGGATTGCCCTCAAGTGGAGATCAAATTCTGATAGATTTTGCGAAGCCAAAGTAACCATTCCCATATCATGAGGTCTTGGCGAAAGTTCAGAAAAATACACATCCCGCTTAGTTACAAAGAATTCGACACCAAAAATCCCGGCACCGCCAAGATAATCCGTCACTTTTTTAGCCATAGCCTTGGCCTTTGCAAGCTGAGCCGGAGTGATTCGAGCCGGCATCCACGACTCTTGGTAGTCTCCCCGCTCCTGGCGATGACCAATTGGCTGCACAAAAAGGGTTGGCCCAGATTTTTGTTTAATCGTCAAAAGAGTGATTTCACTTTCAAAAGGAATAAACTCTTCTACGATGACTCTGGCTTTGTCCCCACGCATTCCAGAAACGGCATACCGCCAAGCGCCCGAGACCTGGCTCTTCGACTTAACTACAGATTGGCCCTTTCCTGAGGAGGACATGACTGGCTTGACCACATTTGGAAAGCCCACCTTTGCACTCGCTGCAATAAGTTCCACTTCAGACTCAGCATACGCATATTTTGCTGTCTTGAGTTTTAAAACGTCATGAGCCACATCTCGAATGGCATCTCGGTTCATAGTGAGGTGCGCAGCCTTCGCTGATGGCACCACTTGAATAGACCTCTGTTCAAATTCTTTGAGCTTTTCGGTACGAATTGCCTCGATTTCGGGAACGATGATCTGAGGACGGTGCTTCTCCACAATCCGTTCAAGTTCTTTGGCATCAAGCATTTCAATGACTTCAAAATAATCTGCCACCTGCATCGCTGGAGCTCCCACATAGCGATCAACGGCAACGACTTCCAATCCGAGGCGTTGCGCCGAAATAGCAAATTCCTTACCGAGCTCTCCCGAACCAAAAAGCATAATCTTTTGATTTGATTTCTTCATGGCAATGAGGTTCGTCAAAAATTTAGCCGTGGTCAAGAACGATACTTGGATCAATTGATTGAAGCCAGTTCAGATGAGGTACAAGGGCCAAAGGAAAGGATTCTGTAACGCAAATCCTTCCTTCGAACTTACTCACATTTGTTGAGACCGCCACGGCAGCAAACCCGTTCTCCTCATTCTCAACTAAGGCCGGCCCACCCGAATCACCGGTACAAATACCTGATTGATCTGACTGATCAAGCACCAACTCATAACTTTCACTGAGATCGTTATTTCGAATTCCCACAATTTTCTTAGAAATTCTATGAAGTGTTCCATAATCGCCCAGGAAAGGCGACGTTTCCCCATAGCCAAAAACGGTCACCTTCTGATCTTCGGCTTCAGGGCGAAACAAAAACTCTTTGAGCTTAACTGGAACAATATTAGGGTACCAACCTTTGCCCATAGT
>JAPKGD010000002.1 GCA_026648125.1 Bdellovibrionales bacterium
TGGCGATTGCCGAGTCGCTGCGTTTTGGCGGCGACGCGCTGCAACTGCTGATCCATGACCAGCCGATCTGGACGACAAACTGGAGTCCCGACGGCAGGCTGCTCCTTCTTCGGTGTTACCGGCGGTGAGGGGAAAAAAGGCAGTGTAGTCGTTATTAAACCCAAAGCGATCCCCCCTGGAGTTAATCATGTCATCCCATTTGATTATGATTTGGTAGAGGAAGCCATTTGCAAGCCTGAGTTCATCCGTTGCTCCAGGCGCGAGGGGTAAAAAGGGTAAAGGCGGGGTTTGGGGGGATTTTGTCACACAGCTGAGTAGGCCCGTACTTGCTGTGGCGGCCAGGGTAGTTCGGCCCATGAACTCCAAAAATTCCCGACGTGACCACTGACGTTTCATAAGCGCCCCTTTTTTTTGAAGCCATCTTATAGGGGATAAGCCCTAAGGGGTCAAAACATGGCGCTCTTTGACCGAAGTGCCCAAAAACGGCAATGAAATGAAGGATTTTCCAAGGATTTCGCGGGGAGGGGGTGGCACCGCCATTGCTGAATGGGGCAGGGGCTGAATCAAAGCCCCCAGGACTGCTTTTTTGAAGGAGTGAATTTATGAAGGACGTTTTAAGCTCAGCGCTACTCTGGTCAGGAGCGGCATTACTAGTTGTGGCTTGTGGAGACCAAAAAGGTTTTGAAGCCCGACGAGCTCGTCCGGAAGACGCTCTTATCAAAGAATTCCGTGCTTTATCAAAGCAAGAACAGACAGATGTGGCCAATTGGGCCAAAGTGAGAGGTAATTTTCAAAAGGCACTTGTTCAGCCATCGACTGTTCCATCAGGTGCTCCTCAGGCAGGTACAGATGCGGGAGCTTATGTGGAAGGCGTTCAGCGCGCACAGGGGCAGGGAAGTGATGGTGCGGCTGGCGGGCAAAGAGCTTCAGTTCAAGGAGAACCTATGAGGGCTGAGGTTCGCGCGAGTGGGCAGGCCCCAGATCAAGCTCAATTAGATGATGCTTTGGCGACTCAGGTGGCTGGGGCTAAAATTCAAGAGATCAGTGCGGTCGCGGCTCTCAATGCGAGTGAGACGGTAAAAGGTCTCGAGTTGTTTGTGGAGCAGGGAGAGAAAAAGGGTGACGCGGCTCAGGCCGATGCGGCGATCAATCTCAAGGCGGAAAGTTATATGACCTTTGATGGAAAGGACTTTTTTGTCCTAGGTCAGGGACAGCTGACGCTCAATGACCAATATTCGGCCCTTAAGCTCGTTGAACTCAAGGTCAAAGCGAAAGATCAATTTCATAACGACGTCGAAATTAAAGGCGTTGAAATGTATGCATCATGTCTGTCGGTGGATAGTAAGTCCTGTGAACAGATTATTTTTATGATCTTAGTGACGGCAGGTGATGGAAAGAAAACGGGAGTGATTTCAACTTGGGCTGTGACAGGTCAGAACGATGGCCGCCTTAAAGTTATGTCGAGCTCCCTTGGCGATAAGATTCAAACCGTACGTGAAGCCCAAGAAAAATCCGCTGGAATTCAAGGTGCTGCACAGGGCACAGCCGCTCCGACGGGTGTTGTCGGCGGTTCTGATGCCGGGGCCGTTCAGCGCGTGGAAATCAATGGAAGGCGAATGTCACGAGAGCAGGAGAGAGTTTACGACGAGGCCCAGGCCAGAGTACAAGCGGAAGAGTCGCGAGATAATGACGCCGGTTACTTCATGGCTCCTAAGGCTGGTGCGGAAGACGATATGACGGGCGTGAAGCGATCAGAGCCCGCCGTTGATCAGAGCATTTTAGACGCACGCGACGCGCAAGCAAAAGCAAGCCAACAACAGGTTCAGCGAGTAGAAATTGTTGGTAAGCGAATGACGCCTGAACAAAAGATAGCCTATGACAAAGAGCAGGCGAAAGCTGAAGCCTTACGAGATAATGATTCCGGTTACTTCTTGGCTCCTAAAGCTGGTGCGGAAGACGATATGACAGGCTTGAAGCGAGCCGAGCCCGCGGTTGACCAGACCGTCTTGGATGCCCGGGATGCGATGGTTAAAGCCGCCCGAGGAGCAAAGGCTCAAGCACAAAAGAAATAAGTCCTAAGGTTCAAGGGCTCGAACTAAGTCGATGCGTCCTGCACCGAATTTAGAGTCGAGCCCAGTTTCCCCCAAATCCTTGGCCGATTCTATAAGACGCTGAATTAATTGATCCGTCGAGCTTTCAGGAAATGCTTGAAGCAAGAGGGCCATAGCACCCGTGACGTGGGGGCTGGCCATTGAAGTTCCCGACAGGAGCCTGAGGCCACCACCGTTTCGGGCCGACTCAATATCAACTCCCGGAGCAGAAACATCAGGCTTTATTTGCCGTGTGACTCTCCAATAGATGGGGCCACGAGAACTAAATCGTGCGATGTTGTCTTGAGAATCAGTGGCGCCAACAGCAACCGCCGTGGGACAGGCTGCCGGGAGTCCAATCGTGCTCGCGTACGGACCACTATTGCCCGCGGCAAAGATGGGAATAATCCCAAGCGCAAGCCAACCTTGTGTAGCCCTGCAAAATGCTTCCTCGTCCGGCTCTGATTTACTGAAATCGCCAGCCATGGACCAAGAGTTGTTGACCACCTGAACTTGGTCGTTGGTTGCGGGGTCTCCATCAGGATCAGCCACCCATTGCATTGCCTTTAAAAGTTGAGACTCTCCAGAGCTGCCGCCACTATTAAAGGCCTTAGCAATGTAGAGTTCGCTTTCCGGGGCCACACCGATTTCTTTTCCGGACGTCTCGCGGCCCGCCACTGTTCCTGCGACGTGCGTTCCGTGTCCATTGTCGTCATAGGGAGTTTCTTTTTTAGTTCCAATAAAGTCGTAAAACTTTTCGATCTTTCCTCTGAGAGAAACGTGGGTTGGATCTATGCCAGAGTCAATAATGCCTACGCGAACGTTTTGACCGAGAAGCTCCGGCCGTTGCGAGCGAATTTGAGAGACTCCAATCTTATGCAATCCATAGGTGTAAACGTTGGCGAGAGGGGCCGAGACATGGGGCCCATGGTTCTTTACAAGAAACACAGGGCGCTTGAGATCGCGAATCGCAACAATGTGAGAACTCTCTGCCAGCGACTTAAGTTGGTTGATTGTGCAGGTGACCTTAGTTCCGTGGATAAGCCAGAGCGAATCCGTCATTGGACGACGAATGAACGCCATTTCGCGAAATACTTTTTCTTCCATTTTGCGAACATCTTTTTGCCATCGCTTAATCAGTTGGCCGGGCTCTTGATCGACGGCAAGGGATTGAGCTCTTGAACCAGCATCCATCGGATAAAGAAGTAAGACTTCAATCTCATGTTCTGAGTTCACTGAGGGATGCTTTAGGAGATCTTGAAGGGATGAATCGATTATGGGTTTGGCAAAAGCGCTTTGAGTTGAAAGAATAAAAGCTAAAGTTAAAATCCATTTTAAGTTCACGGTTCCCCCCAAAAGAAATTCAACTTGAATTGTTTTATGGCTGAGGTGGGGGAGTCAACTGGGAACTCTTAGAGCCTGAGGAGATCTTAGGTTGACGAGCGACGGGAGCTCGGGGCGTGACTGCGGAGAAACTCCGCCAGACTGTTAAAGCCATAGCTGCGCACGCGCAGAAGGTCGATGACTTCAAGTTTAACATCCTCTTTCATATTTTCGAGGTAGCGAAGGGGAATGTGCGCTTGCCGCACCAGGACCATGAGGTATTCTTCGGCGACGCGATCAACAAAAACCTCGGGATTTTCATCTGGCGAAAGAGCGGCCAGGAGTTTATCAAGGCAATCTGCTAGTTGATCACGCATGGTGTAGTCCATATCCCTCACTTGCTTATTATTCCTTTCGGATGCGATAAGTATCTAATAAATCCAGCGAAAGCCCAGATCGTGGGGGCCAAATTTAAAGTGCGAGCATTAACTGTCCAGGAGATCGACAATTTAGTGGCTGACTTGCAGGTCCTGCGCGGGGCTAAACTCCAGGATGTGGCGGTGGGCTCGACGGGAGTCGGGCTCGGGCTATGGACAAAAGATCAAGGCCTGATTTGGCTTTGGTTTGAAGGGCACCGATGGAGCCCATTGCTTTTGCCGCTTAATCGTCTTCCTCAGCCGGGCACGAAGCCATTAAAGCCCCTCGCGCTGTTTATTAAGGCTCACTTTCTTGAGGCGGAATTGCTGCAAATTTTGCGGACTCAAGAACTCGGGCGCGCAATGGAACTCGTCTTTGCAAATGATCTGCAGATTAAAATATATCTTTGGCCTAAACATGCAAATCTGATCGCATTCGCGCAAGGAAAGCGAGTGGCCTGGACGAAAATATCCGAACAAAAATCTGCTGAAATTCCCGAGCAGGCCCTCGATCAAAGCCATCCCCGATCATTAACTGAAATTTTACTGGATTGGGGTACCCTTTCCCAGATGCTTCCGCGGGCGCGGAGCGCTGCAAAAGGGGCGAGTTCACCGCCAGCTCCCGAATCAAGTCGGGAACAGCTGGAAAAGCAAAAACAGGAGAAACTCAAACGACTCAATCGGGCGTTGAGCAAAGTCGAAGAGGAAATCTCGGTTAAGCGTGAAACTCCATGGCGAGAAGCGGGAGACCTCCTGGTTTCACAACAATCGATGGATCTTCCCGAGATTCTATTGGCCTTTGTGGATCGGCGACGGAGCTTGTCTTGGAATATTGAGAATTGCTTTCATCGAGCCAAAGAAGCTGAGCGCAAGTTATCGGCGACCTTAATGAGAAGAGATCAGCTGAAAGCTGAAATTCAACAGATTGAATCCTCGCCAGCTGAGAAATTGGGTCCATTGGGGGCGATACGGACAACAAAAAAAGGACGAGGGAAAAGAGCTTCTGAGGTCTCTCGGGCAAAATTTCGACAGGTCAACTTACCGAGCGGACTGGTTGCTCGAGTGGGGCGCTCGGCGGCTGACAACATGCAAATTCTTCGAGAGAGTCGGGCCTGGGATTACTGGTTGCACCTTCGTGACCACCCGGGAAGTCATGCGATTATTTCGAGAGAGAGAAAGGCCTCGGTCTCAGATCAGGATTTCATCTCGGCGGGTCGAGCCCTCATCGAGCAAACGTTTTCTCAAAAAGCAAAGAGCCAAATCGGTCAAGTCTTTACCCTCATAATCTCAGAATGCCGCCATGTGCATCCAATAAGGGGTGACAAGCAGGGGCGAGTGACGTTTCGTAATGAACGCACAATGACTTTGCGCTACACCTGATGCTGCGCTTCAATCGCGCAGGACTCGACTGAACCTTGACTGATCCAATAAGCAGATTACCTTATATACGTTTATAAAAGTCGCGCGAGGAGGACAGCAGCTATGATCGAAGTTCGCGGTCTCACCAAAAGCTATGGCGACCGATTGGCCATTCAAGATCTCAATTTTACCGTGAATAAGGGTGAGGTTGTTGGGTTTTTGGGGCCAAATGGTGCCGGCAAATCGACCACTATGAAAATCGTAACTGGTTATATGGCGCCCAGTTCTGGTGAAGTTCGAGTGGGTGGGTTTGATGTGTTTGAGAATCCAATCGAAGTTAAGAGCCAGATCGGCTATCTGCCGGAAACTCCTCCCGTCTACATGGACATGTTGGTCGAGGACTATTTGATCTATGTGGCGCGGTTACGGGGCAAATCTAAGCCAGACGCGAAGACGATGGCTCAGGCCGCGATGGAAAAGACCAATCTGACTGAAGTGCAAAAGCGATTAATAGGAAATCTTTCGAAAGGATTTCGTCAGCGGGTAGGCCTGGCTCAAGCTCTGGTGGGTGACCCTGAAGTTCTGATTTTGGATGAGCCGACCGTAGGACTGGATCCGAAGCAGGTTCACGAAATGAGAGATTTAATACAAAGACTAAAGGGACAGCATACGATTGTGCTCTCGACCCATATTCTTCCCGAAGTTCAGGCCAGTTGCGACCGTATAATTATCATTAATCGTGGCCAGATTGTCGCAGAAGACTCACTTGAGAGTTTAGGAAAGCGAATGTCCGCATCGGGGCAGGTGACACTAAAAATTCGACGAAAACATGAAGAGCTCGTGCAGTCCCTGAGTGGAGTTAAAGGCGTAATGTCTGTACGGCGTGATGGATCGGGGCTCGACGTAAGTGTGGATCATAATGAGGACACCATCGAAGCCATTGCTGAGCATACAGTCAAAGCAGGAGCGGGGTTGGTCGAACTCAAAGCTACAGATCTCGACTTAGAAGATATTTTCATTCGCTTAACCTCTTCTGAACGCTCAGAGGTGGGGAGGGAGTTATGAACAGAATTTGTACAATCGCCGGAAAAGATTTTCGCTCGCTGATCACCAGCCCCATGTTTTTGATGGTGGCGGGAGCATCATCGCTTTTGATGAGTTATTCTTACCTTCGCAATCTCAAGCAATTTGGTGAAAGCACCATGATGAGTGCCATGCAGTTCGGCCAGGAGGGCGGGGCAAACATTCACTTTTCGGTGTTTATGCAACATATTAGCATTACCAATTTGCTCTATGTTCTTCTTATGCCGGCCATCACCATGCGTCTTCTCGCGGAAGAGCGAAAAATGCGCACCTACGATTTATTGCTCACGGCGCCGATCACCGCCACCGACATTGCCGTAGGAAAATTTTTAGCAGCCTTCGGGGCGGGACTCGTGTTGGTTCTGCTTTCCCTCATTTATCCTCTCGCCACTCGCGCTGTGGCCGAGTTTTCAGTCACTCAGCTTTTGGTGTCTTATCTCGGTTTGGCTCTAGTGACAGGAACTTATATGGCCGTGGGTGTATTTGCTTCGTCACTGACCGAATCTGTTCTTTTGGCAGTGGTGCTGGGTTGGATTCTTAATCTGTTTCTTTGGTTCATCTCTCAGGGAGCCGGCTTTTTTGAGGGGTCAAAGTTTATTGCTGTCATGGAACATCTGTCCATTGGCCAGCACTTTGCCAGCTTTGTAAGGGGCACTCTCAACGTGGGTTCTTTTGTATTCATTTTGAGCTGTATCGCTTTCTTCGTATTCCTCACCCAGCGGGTGGTGGAATCTTCGAGATGGAGGTAATTCAATGAGTCGTTGGGGCAAAATTCTATTCTTTTTTGCATGGATCACGTTGGCGGTGGTTTTTGCCATTCGCTATGTTCTTGGAGGCTGGATAGATTGGCTTTACGCGCCTCTCATCTTAGCCCTCTTGTCCTTTGTTGGTGCATGTATAGTGGATATTAAATTTTATCTTGAATTTTTCACTATGCGCACCACCAAACACGGCCTCAATATGGGCACAATTATATTGCTGGTTCTCGCTGGATTGGTCTCAGTAAATATTCTTGCGGTGAGGAAGAACAAAATTTGGGATCTCACCGAAGATAAATTATTTTCGCTCTCACAGCAGAGTGTGGACGTCCTCAAGCCCATAAAAGGCGACATCCAATTCACCATTTTTTATCGTGGGGAAAAATCGAGGGACGCCCTAAACACGGTGAGAGAGACACTTCGCCCCTACGAAGAGATTTCGAATTCTGTTCAAGTGGTATTCTATGACACTTACTTGGAGAATCTCAAGGCACAGGAGTATCTAAACTCCTTACCTGACAAGGACTCAGCTAATAACCAAATCTTTCTATTTGCGGAGCATGAAGGAAAAAGAGAACGGATTCAGAGCCCGTTTACAGAGACGGAAATAACTTCTGCGTTAGTCAAGATTACGAGGAAAAGTTCGAGCAAGATCTATTTTCTAACCGGGCATAACGAGCGTGATTTAGATTCAGAAGGCGAAGAAGGTTTTAAAGCCTTCAAGAACGAACTCGAACAGTATGCTTCTCAACCGGAGACTTTGAACTTGCTGCAAGGAGGCCAAGTCCCCGCCGATGCCTCGGCGCTGGTTATTGCTGGTCCCAAAGCTCCCCTTTTGGATGGTGAAATCGAAGCGATTTACGGATATCTGCGCGGAGGGGGAAAGCTTATCGTTATGGCTGACCCGGGCGAACCTCATAACCTGTCTCCCTTCCTTAAGGGCTTGGGTGTGGAGTTTTCAAATACCTATGTGGTCAATGGTGGGCTTCAAGTGTCTGGAGTTTCACAAGTGACGGCGGTGGGTCTCGAGTTTGACCAAACCAACGATATCACCAAGCCATTTCAAACCGGGAATACCTTCGCACTCTTCCATCTGGCGAGTGAAGTGCGAAAGTCTCCCCAAAGCACTGACATAACGGTGCAAGATCTTGTAAAGACAAGTTCACGTAGTTTCGCACTCTCAGAGCTGAGTGAAAGTGCCAAGCGCTCGGAAATGAGAAACTACACTTTGGCCGTGGCAGTTAAAGGTAAGCTCAAAGATAAAGAAGGCAAGGAATCAGATAAGGAGTTCTCAGCGATTGTCTTTGGCGACAGTGACTTTGCCACAAACAAATTAATTTCTCTTCCCACCAATCAGAATCTTTTGATGAATTCGGTAGCCAGTTTGTCAGGTCAAAGCGACTTGATCAGCATTCGCCCAAAGCAGCCCAAGAGCACAAAGCTGGTTATGACTTCGGCCAAATGGTTGGGTGTGGTGAGCGCGGGATTGTTGCTTCCCACCGCCCTGCTCGTATTAGGGAGTTTGGTGTGGTTTCGTAGGAGGAGCGCATGAAGTCCTTTAGGTCCACGGGCATCATCGCCACCGTTGTGGCACTCCTAGTGGCCTATACGGTCTACGATTCCAAGAAAGAAGAAAAGGACACGGACGAAAGGGCTGAAAAAGAGAAGATCCTAAGCTTTAAATCGAATGAAATTACCTCAGTCCTAGTGAAAAAGACTGAGGAGCAAATTGAGTTAAAAAAGGTTGATGGAAGTTGGCTCCTCGATGCGCCCGTTAAAGATGAGGCCGAGAACGATGGCGTTCAAGCTTGGCTCGACAATATAGCGAATGAAAAAGGGAGTGAGATTGTTGATGCTAATGGGGGAGAGACAAAGTGGGAAAATTATAGTCTCGATCAACCTGGTGCAGATTTTCTTTTGCGAAAGGGAGATGGAAGCGAAATCAAGTTTTCTGTGAGTCGCTTGGCGGCTTTTGATGGAAGTTATTTTATAAGACGAGATCAAAAGCTTCTTTTGGGAACGAGTGCTTGGGCGGGAATTGCACAAAAGACCGCAAGCCAGTTGCGCAATAAGAAAATCTGGCGACGTCCTGGAGCGATTTCAAAGATGAAAATGGAAATTCGGCATCCTGAGTTGCGAGATCAGTTTGAAATCAGCAAGGGTGAGGACGGCAGTTGGAAGGGCTTACCGTTTGAGGTGAGTAGCGAAAAGGTAAGCCAGTTTGTTGATGAGCTCAAAGATATAAGAGCCTTAGACTTTGAGTCTGGAGCGTACTCCCCCAGTGATAGGAGTAAGTACCGTTTCGACAAGCCGATGATAAAGATCGAACTCACCATGGCCAAAGACGATGGAAAAGCCGAGAAATGGTCTTTGGAAGTGGGGACTGAGGATAAAGGAGTCATCTATGGACGCTCATCCTCTGTAAATTCGGTTTTTAAACTCAGCTCCTTTGATGCAAAAAAGCTTCGTAAGGCGCAAATGGATTTTCGAGAGGCCAAGGCCCCCTTTAAGCTCGCGGTTGAAAGCGTGAGAGAAATTAAGGTTAAAACCAATGGTCAGTCCTTTGAATTTAAAAAGGAAGGATCAGATTGGAAGGTGGCCAAAGATAGTTCAGAAGAGAAAAGAGAGCTCGATTTGCCAAATCTGGAAAATCTGAAGACCCGCATGGCCGGTCTGGAAGCCAAGGATTTTTTGACGAGCAATGATCGTTTGGGCGAAGTTGAGCAGTCCTTGGAATTTCGCGACGAGGCGGGGCGTTCTCTTTTAAAGCTGGAGGCCGGTGCTGAATTTACTCCTAAGGAGGGGGCAAATCAGAATGTGAGCCTACGAAAGGTGAGATCTTCCTTAAGCAAGGAACTCATTGCACTCAATGCCTCGGACTGGAATGATTTACCCTTGAATCGTTTGTTTAAAAGTATACAAACGGAAGAGAAATCAAGCGGGCAAAGATGACAAAAAAGATAAGTAGCCCCACGCGAGTCGATCTCGCCGGCGGGACTTTGGATTGCTGGCCACTTTATGTATTTAGTGACGGGGCGCAGACCACCAATTTAGCGATCAGCATTTTTACCCATGTTGAACTTGAGGCCCTAGACTCGAAGGCGATACGTCTTCACATTGAAGATTTAGATTATCAGAGAAATTTTTCGAGTCTTGAGGAAGTTCTGAATTGTGAGGATGCGAGCCTCGAACTGGTCAAGGCGCACATAGAATATTGGCGCCCTCAATGGGGATTCGCTTTGACCACAAGGTCGGAGAGCCCGGTGGGTGGCGGTCTTGGTGGAAGCTCAAGCTTATGCATCAGCTTAATCAAGGCTTTTGCAGCTCAGATGGGCCGAGAGATGAGCACATTGGAAATGGTCACACTGGCGCACAATATAGAGGCCAAAGTGCTAAAAAAGCCCACTGGGACCCAAGACTATGTCCCAGCTATTGAACCCGGCCTTAATATTATTCATTACACTGCCGATGGGCCGCGAGTTGAGCAAGTTGAGTTTCCTGTTCAGTATTTTGAGGATCGAATGCTTCTCGTTTATACGGGCCAGCCCCATCATTCAGGACTCAACAATTGGCAGGTCATAAAGTCTGTGATTGATGGCGATCGGGCGACTTTAGAAGCCTTGACGGCTATCAAAGAAGTTGGAGATGCTGTCGCTGAGGCCGTGCGAAGAGGGCGATGGCAAGACTTGCCGGGATTATTTCGCCAGGAATTTTTAGCTCGGGTTAGGCTGTCTTCCGGATTTTCCTCGCCACGTATTGAAGAGCTAGAAAAGCTCTCTTTGGCAGCTGGCGCCGAGGCTGTTAAAATTTGTGGAGCGGGTGGTGGCGGTTGCGTTTTGATTTGGATGAGTCCTGAGAGAAAGGTTGCGGTGCGAGAAGCATGTCAAAAAAGCGGGTTCAAAGTTCTCGACGCCGCGCCCGTGGCACAGTAAAGCGCGCACAAAAAGGCGACTCTTTACCGAGTTGGTTGCAAGCTGCTCCTCTTGGAGGCTGGCCAACAAAGGGCTCGTCACCCGGGCTCAAAGTTCATCATTTTGCGGGAATTTCATTGGCAGGCGGAAAGACGGATAAGACGTGTCTGGCGCTGCTCGATTACTATCCTGCGCAAAACAAAATATTTTTAAGTCGTCTCTTTGAAAAAATACGTAGTGATGAAACCACCTCAGCGGATTTACACCTTCATCGAATGCTGACCCAATCGCCCGGAAAGTTGGAGTCGGTGGCATTCGATGTACCACTTAAATTTCCAAAGTGCGTGACTTGCCGACTTAAATGTCCGGGGTATGAGGAATGTACAGAGCCTGAAATCGAGTGGATGTGGAAGCATTATAAGAAAATCAATGCCCGCCGTAAGCCCAAGCGACTGTTCACGCCTTATACGGAGAGATGCGTAGAAATGTATTTGGCCACAGAGATTGAGGAGGCGTTTCATTTACCTCATGCGCTGGGCTCAAACGTAGCACCCCTCACGGCGAGAGCTCATTTTGTTTCTCGAAGGATCAGTGTTCCAACGGTAGAGGTCTACCCAAAACTTAGCATATGGCGCATTGGCCGGGCCCTGCATTTAGCCCGTAGCCACCTTCTGTTCCACAAGCATTCGATTGGAGGCGATGAGAGCCGCAAGCACTTTCTCCACCGCTTAGTTGAAAAGAATATCGCTTTTATCTACGAGCAAGATACCAAGACAATGATTGAAAATAATCAGGCCTTCGAAGCTTTTGTTACTGCCCTGACTGCTGTTTTGGATTTTCGAGGTGAGTGCGAATCAAGGCCGAAGGACTTTCCGAAGAAAGAGTCCTGGATGGCCATACCAAAGGCAAGCCTCAAACTTTAGGTCAGTTGTTGCGATCATTCTGAGGCTAGAATTTAATCTAGCCTAGTGAACTTCATTAAGGATCAGTACACTGGGACGGTGATGCGTAATTCACTATTCTTTCACGGGCTTTTGGCTTTAGTTGCTTTTCTTTTGGGCGCTGATTCAAGCTTTGCCCAAATGGATCATCATCTCATCCGTCGCGTGTCTGTGTTTCCGATGAAAGCAAATAAGGAATTGAACAAGGCCGCCGAAGAAGCTTGGTGGCAAGTGCGAGAGGTTCTCACTGAAAATCAAAGGTTTCTTGTCGCAAGCCGAAATTTTCTCATTCAGCGAGATGTCTACCAGCCGCGAGAAGAAATTAAACCGGCGGATGTGATTTTGCTCTCCAAGCTTTTGGACGCTCAGGCATTGATTTCTATTTTTATAGAAAATCGAGTGCTCAGCATGCGGGTTTACGAGGGCGAATATGGCCGAATTCTTTGGAGTCATGATCTGACTTTGCACCCCAGTCTGCCGATCTCCGATCAGATTGCAGGTGGAGCTAAAAAGCTGGCCTATGATTTTATTGCCTCGATCCCTTATCAAGGGTTTGTGGTGATGGATGCTCTCAATCGTAATGCCGTTTACATGGAAAAGGGAAAGCCCAGAGTGAAGGTTTTCGTTGGAGCGAGTTCAGGAATTGCGGTGGGGGATACTGTTCAGCTCGTCCGCATATACCACGACTCGCTCAAGCCTCTTTTTACTCCAGAGACTGTTCCAGAGATTTTCGCCGAGGGAGCCGTGCAATCGATGGACCGGGACGTAGTAACAGTTGAGCTCAATCGAATGGCCAAGAATACTCAGATAACTGAGCTTACCTTGGCCCGCATTCCTAAGGAACAATTGCGGCTGAGAGAAGCCTACGCACTGATCCCGGGCTTGGCCGGTCAAGTTGGTGGAGATGTCTATGCTCCTGAGGCTGCACCTCTGGCCCAGGAAATCGCCGAAAAGAAACCCCTCGCAACAGCACTAACGTTCATTGCAAATCTAGCAGCATTTTTACTGCTCGCATTTTAGGAGTGAAAAGATGAGAAATTACTTTCTTTGCATTCTCTTTGCCTCGCTAGTGACTGTACACGCGCACGCGCAAATGTTCAGCGGTGGGTTTTCGACTCGTGGAGGTGGAGGACAAGAGACGACCCGTTGGACGATTGTGGATTATCTCGCGCAAAAGCGATCTGTTCAGTTGATGGACCAATGGCTCGCGGTAAATAGATCCCAGCAGTTGTTTCAGTTTTATTTTGGTGGCGGTCCACTCACTTATGATTACAGAACGACCACAGGATCGACGTCGACCACTGTCACAAAAACTTCGATGAGTTACAAGGCCGCTCTTTACGTTTCAATTTTTGGTTTGGAAGGGGAGTACGAAAAGACCAATCACGATACAACCTCTTATGGCGGAGCCTTTGCAATTCGCCTTTTAGGGACGTCAAATCAAGACACTCATTTGACGGCCAAATACGGCATGCGGACTCAGGTTGATGAGTCCACAACTCCACATGAAAAGTGGAGCAATCAGTATGCCGAAGGCTCACTGCAACTCTATTTGGTCAAGATGTTTGGCCTTCACGGAGATTACCGACACTATTTTCCTGATAAATCATCGAGTGGCGTGGACCTTCAGGGGCATCGGACGACAGCGGGTGTTTTCTTTGATTTGGGCTTAATTCGGCTTTATGGGGACTACTTTCAGGAGTCTCTCAAATACGATAACGGGACCACGGTAACCGAAAAGGCTCGGGACGGTTACGAATACGGTGCGCGATTCTATTTTTAAGAATAGTACGGACAATAAATCGAATTTCAAAGGTACGCAGTTTTTACTTTTTGCGAATCTGAATATTTCCTGCCGCTGAGGCAGCGCTGACTTGTATTAAGTCTGATGCGTTAGAGGATTCAAATTCGTTAAGGACTGAACCATTTCCTGTGGAAATTTGGCTCTTTATCGAAGAGTTTTCAGGAAAATAAACCTCCACATCTCCAGTGCCTGTCTGCACAGAGAGTTTTCCTGTCTTTGGCGCTCCTTGGTAATCAAGTTCTATATCGCCACTACCAGTTTTGATGTCGGCGGTTTGTGCGAGTCCTTCTAATTTCACATCGCCACTTCCCGATAGAGCTTTGAGCGAGGCGATTTCACCTTTGAGCGAAATTAAGCCGCTTCCCACTTTGACGTCGACGTCGCCCCGGCTGGCTAAAATTTTAATGTCACCTGTACCGGCTCGGACTTGAAGTGGAATTTGCTTGGGTAGGCTAACAACTAAATCGACCCGACATTCATGGTCTAATATCCAGGCCGAGTCGTCCGTTTCGATATGCAGTTGACCACCTTTGACTTCAACCTTTGCGGAGCACCGGGGGCCCCATTTGATTTTGTTGACGATCACGTAAGCCATTTTACTTTCGCTCGGAGCCACATGAATGTTTCCTGTGGAGTTATGGATGAGAGTCGATTTTATGTCTTTGGCCTCAAATTCAAACTTCTCGGTCGAGATAGAGGCAAAGGCGGCTTGAGTGGCAAAGATGAACAGGATTGAAAAGCGGCCCATATGTACTCCCTTTGTTTATATAACAATTATGACTAAGGGTTTCGGTTAAAACAACCCTTAGGGAGTGGTCGTATTCTGGGACCAGTTGCGATGTTGGTGCAAAACCTTGGTATCAAACAGATCTTTTAAGCCAGGGTTGCGGTGAGGGATCTGTTCGGTTGTAGAAATCCATGTTTCTGGCGTTTCCATACAGAGAAAGACTCGCCAATCCGGGTGAGCAGCCCTGAATTGACCGAGAACGTGGTCAAACATTTCTCGACGAAGGGCCTGGTCATAGCGGAGCTTGCCGTCCTGGCTGGGGTAGACTTCTGCTCGAGTTACCCAACCCTTCATACCAAATCGTTCGCGCATCATAATCCGCTGTTCAGGTTGAAAGCGAAGAGCGCCAACCGAAATCACCGCCACTTGTGTTGGGCGAAACCGCTGAGTGATTTTTTCAACAAGATCGGTGTAATTAGACTTCCACTCTGGATGCCAGATCATGGGGTCAATGTGAAAAGCCACCGGATAGCCTTGATCGCGGCATCGTTCGGCGGCCCGAAGACGCTCTTCCAAAGATGCCGTCCCATATTCCTCTGAATCTACGATCGCTTGGGGATTCACCGACCAACTGACAATGACGTTTTTAGAGTGTTCACAAGAAATGAACTGATCAACTTTAGCAGATTTAGTCTTAAACTCCAGGGTCCAATTTGGAAAATGGCGAAAGGCTTCAATCAAAGATTTTGAATAGAGCGTCAGTTCATCAAGGCTCAGGCTATCTATAACTTCGCCAGTGCCAACACGGATACGAGATGATCCTAAATCTTTATGCATTTCTTTGAGTTCATTTAGCGCCTGATCAAAGTTCGTATAAATTGTGAGTACGGGATTGTTAATAAAGCTTTGTAAGTAACAGTATGAGCAATTCATGTCGCATTGCTGTCCTAAATTGAGGACAAAATAATTGCAACAAAGGAGCCCTGGTCTGGCTCCTGGGCAGCGTTTAAAAAATTGCCCTTTGAAAGGGGCCAAATAAAGCGCGCGCTTACTTGCTTCAAAATCCTCGGCGCTGAGTCGACCGTTTTTCTCCTTCAGCGGCTGATCATTGACCACTTGAACAGAATCAGATGGAAAAAGTTCTAGAACTCGTTTGGCCACTGCGCTCCCGAGACTATCTTTATGGATATAGACACGGGAAAATTTGGCTTTTAACTCTTCCATAGATCCGCTTGCCCAAGGTGGGGAGTCATTTTACTCAATTCTTCTAAACGTTTATTCCACTCTTGAAGTGATCCTACGGAGAGCGATACTTCCAGGCGACTCTGGTCACCGTTGCGCTTCCACTGACTTCGAAGTTGTTGAGGCCAAGGCATGGCCTGAACTTGCTCTGACTGGGTTGAATCCTTCGCAGAACTTAACGGGCGTCGGGACTTTTCGAGCTGGCCCAGCCAAAGTCGGCCATCAGGGTCTTGGTCTTGAGGGGGAGCCGAGGGAGGTGTCTGATCCATAAGGAGCAATTCACCTGAAAGTTCCAGAATCTGAGCGCCAATATTTCGGCTGAATCCTCTTTGCGTGATCGTTTCTAAGGTGGGTGTGATGCTCTCATGCGTCCTAAAACACAGCAAAATGGCCAATTCCCTAGGGCCCACCTGGCGGACGTCGATCCAATCTTGAATTTCAGGCGAAAGCGAAAGGAGAATCTTGAGAAGGCGTTCATGATCTGAAGAGCTTTTTAAACCGATTAAAGGCCAAACGATGGAGTCATCCAGGTCCGCCTGCTTTAAGCGCGCCCATAGCCTAGCCCCTTCTGCCAGAGCGAGTCTTGGGTAACAAGACCCCAAAAGCTCGGCCAGACCTGTGCCCGAGGCATCCCTACGAACAAATGCGGGACCCTGAAGTCGATCAAATCCCGCCACGACGAATTGATTAAATGAAATCACGGGCAGGGCCTGAGGCCATGCCTTGAGCGGTCTAAAATTTAGACTCAAATTAAGAGTCGCAGCGTCTTTGAGTTCCCACATGGGCCTTGGCTATCACTTTCGCCGCTTGATGTCCATGCTCGGTGGGGGCCTGACAACGGCCCTTTTTCTGCGCATAATGAGCTATGGCAGAATGGCGACAAAGATCGGAAATTACTGGGGATGTGGTCTTTTTTCGTTACGCGACGGAGGCCACTGAGAATTCTGCCGACGAAGTTTTTGTGTGGGACCTCGATAAAACCTATTTGGATACGGCCTTTGAAACCTTGCGTGGACTGGTTAGAACCATCATGGAGAAGGCCTTTCAAAAGAGAAATGTGCCGGGAACGGCCACTTTGGTGCGAGCGATTCGCAACACTTGGAGAGATAAGCATCAAGGCCGATCAGACTTTCCGATTTATTTTATTACGGCATCGCCGCCCCAACTTGAACGCAAGATTCACCAAAAACTGAATTTGGACGGAATCTATCCATTCGGTCTTTTCTGCAAGGACAACCTCAAAAATCTCAAACCCTCGCGCTTACCACGGCTTAAGCAGCAGGTGGGATTCAAGCTCCAAGCCCTGCTCCAACTGCGACTTCATCTCGGCGAAAACGTGCGACAGGTTTTATGGGGTGATGACAGTGAGTCAGATGCCGTTATTTATTCCCTCTATTCAGATATTTGCTCGAGGCGGAGGGCGGAGTCGGAGCTACGATCTATCTTGCGGGGGCTGAAAGTCACCGGAGCGCAGGCGGACACCATCTTAAAGCTGAGAGAGGCTATCCCAGCGAATGATCCCGTCGAAAAAGTATATATCAATCTCGCGGCAGATACGGACGCCGAGTACTATCAGAAGTTTGGCCGTAGAGTGATTCCTACCTACAACACTTTTCAAGTTGCCCTTGATCTATTTCAAGACGGTCGTTTGTTGCTCGAGCATGTTCTTTTGGTCGCGGTTGATATGGTTCGGAATTATGAATTTTCGGGAGAAGAGCTCGCGGGGAGTCTTGACGACCTTGTGCGAAGACCTGTTCTTGCCGCTGAAACTCTAGAAAAATTATTACCCAGATTGAAAGCGGATGGGTTGATTCCATCCAACTATATCCCGGCTATGTCACCGAAGCCCGTTCGCTCTCGAGTGGGTGATAGGGTTTTGGAACTGGAGGGCAATCGCGAACCTTGGGTACCTGAACAAATCGATTATCTTCACGATTATCGCTAAAGAATTACTCAAATGAGAGCGGATAACTACGGACGATAGATGGGCCAGAAAAAGGCTTGAACTTAATCTGTTCGAAAACTTGGACGAGGCAGCTTAAGAGTTTGTCGTTTTGAATATTTGAAGTCATCACATGAACATTTTCCATTTTTCCTTGAGGAGATATCGTGAGTGCCATAACCACTTGCCCCCGCACTTCACCCTGATCTCTCAAGGCATTGGCCTGACATCTTTGAAATAGCTCTTGCTGCTGGGAAATGACCCGATCGAGATATTCATTGCTGAGACTCTGACTTTCAGGCTCTGCATCAGAACCATTGGCCAAACTAATTTCACCGCTCGTTTGCTGCGTTGGAGGATCTTCCAGAGGAGGCGGAGCTTTTACTTCGTCTCCGCTTTGGCTTAGGGTGAGTGGACTTAAAATGAGACCCCTTGGTCCTAAGTTGAGCGATGCCCCTTTAGGGTCTGTAAAACCTTGGCTTGAAACAACAAAAACTTTTCCGCGCTCACCCTCTTTCACCATTTCCATTTGGCCAGCAAGACGGTGAATGAGCAGCGGGCCGTCTGGGTCTTGAGGAAGCCACATTTCAAAAAGAAATTGTCCAGGTCCAATGAGTTTTATTTGATATCCCTTTGCCGAAATCAGCAAACTCGCCCGTGACTCAACCACAATGAGGTCCAGATTCCCAATTCCTGATTCTGCAGCAATCATTTGGGCCGAGGACATGGTGTGATTTCTATGACTGACTTTTCCCTCAGATTTTTCAACTTGCGCTAAAACAGGTCGATCAGAGGCAGGTTCTACTGACTCCTTAGACTTCATTTGTTGTGAAAGGCGGGGCGCCCAGAAAATGAGGCCCAGGGATGAAAGAACGGATAAAATTAAAATCCCGCGCGCTTTCACCTGGGTCATGGACAATTACTTCGTTTCAGTCGGTGCAGCTGGAGCCTCGGTGCCACTTGCGGGAGGAACTTCGGTTGAATCGCCAGCAGGTTGGGCCGGCAATTCAGCTGGAGTTGCGGCCGGCGTAGCCACAGGAGCTGTTTTGTCGAGCACGCTGTCTCCAGGGTGGCTAATTACATAGGTCAAAGCAATGCAAAGAACGGCGAAGAGAACGGCCGCGCCTTTAGTAATCTTGGTCAAAAAGTTTCCAGCGCCTGTGGAGCCAAACAAAGAGTTTGAACTGCTGCCACCGCCAAACACGCCCATCGCTCCGCCCCCTTTGGGATCCTGAAGGAGCACAAAAAAGATCACAGCCAATGCGACCACAAGATGGACGGCGGTGAGAAACGTAAGAAGCATACTAAAAACCTCCGCGAAGGCGACAATATAGGGGATGGGGGCTGGCTGGTCTATGATTTATTTTTTGCCGGTGCGGGGAAATGCAACCACGGCGGAGCGGCGCTGCTCGGTCCGCCAAAACTCATCAATTTGCTTGTGATTTTCATTGCTTAGAACAAGGCTGATGACGTGTGAGACGATTTCAACAAAGCGCATTTCGTTGTCAGAAATAGAAGTTTTTTCTGCCGGCATTCGCAGGGAAAGAACGCCAAAGGGCTTTTGGAATCGGAAGATCGGGCAGACGATCATCGAATTAAACATGACCTCTTTCAATAAAGAGCGAATAGGCTTGAGCTCGGGACTGTTCTCAATGTTTTCAATCGCGATCATGACTCCCGTGTTCATCACGTTGACGACTTCAGGATACTTATTGAGGTCGAGTTGAATCCCGGTGGCACCCTTGTCGTCGTTCGAGACAACCACGACGCCCGAAAATGGATCTGTGACGTGAATGACCGAGCAGCGTACACCTGCAACTTTCATGGCGAGCATTTTAGTGAGATTGAACAAGATATTGGGAATTGAGTCTCCTGCAATGGCTTGGCGCATGACCAGATCGGTGAGGTGAAGCATGATGCTCCCCTCATCCAGACTCGAATAATCTTGTCGATTGAGGTCATGGAGGTGGCGGTAGGTGCGACAATGAAAGACCAAACGGCGCAATATGTCTTCGGCCCGAAAGGGCTTAACCAGGTAGTCCTTTGCACCTTTCGCAAGAGCTTGACGGACATTCAATTCACTATTGTGCCCCGACATCACCAGAAGGTGGGTCACCTGGTGTTTCATAGAGGGCTCCGTCTTCATCCAGTCAAGGAGGCCAAAGGCATTGTGCTCAGGCAACATCATATCCGCTAACACCAAACGGGGTTTCCAAGAAAGAATCTGTGACTTGGCGTCGCTCCCGATAGGGCTGATTCGTGCTTCAAAGCCGTGATCGGAAATAAAATCGGCCAAGCGGCGCGACATTTGGCCGTCGTCGTCGGCAATCAGCACCTTGATTTTATTCATTTTAGCCATTGCTCAATTTATCGGCTAACCGAGCCTGTTTATTGATGATTATGCAATGCGTAAAACGGGGGCAAAGTAGATGACAGAGGCCTTCTCTCGCCGCTTTATGTGGGTATGCATTTTATTGTGTTTGAGGGCCTCGATGGGGCTGGAAAATCAACGTTGATAAAGGGTCTGGCTGCAGATCTCAAGGCAAAGGGCCAGTCCGTCGTGGTGACCAGGGAGCCAGGAGGGTCTGTTTTGGGAGAAGAGATTCGCCGCTTGCTGCTCGCGGTGGGGCCAGATGCACCTCGGCCGAGAGCCGAACTTCTTCTCTACCAAGCGGCTCGAGCTCAACATGTCGATTTGGTGATTCGCCCGGCTCTCGAGCGAGGAGACTGGGTGATTTGCGATCGCTACACCAGCAGTAGCCTTGCCTTTCAATGTGGGGGGCGAGGAATTGAAGAGACCGGTGTGCAGTGGCTAAATCAGTTTGCTACTGATCAATTGGAGGCAGACCTCACTGTTCTACTTAAGGTGAGTGTCGCGGTCTCGGAACAACGACGTTCGGGGCGTGAGTTTGCGGATCGTTTTGAGCAGGAAAAAAGCGAATTTCATCAAAGAGTTCACGATCATTATTTGAAACAAGTCGCGCAGGCTCCAGAAAAGTGGCTCGTGTTAGATGGAGAAACTAAAAATCCCCAGGCCCTAGCCGTTGACTTAAGACGAGAGCTGGAGACGCGAAAATGGCTCTAGTGTGGGATCTGGTGGAGGGGCGGGAAGAACTGAAACAGACTCTTCGTGCCGCTGTTGATCAGGGGCGCTTGGGGCATGCACTTTTGTTTACAGGCAGTGCGGGGATTGGAAAGAGGGATTTGGCTCGTGGACTCGGTCAAATTTTAGTCTGTGAGCAGCGCACGGGATGTGGTGAGTGTGGACCATGTTGTCGCCTCGAGCTGGGACAAAGTGAAAGCTGGCATGAGGTTGAATCCGAAAATGGCGTAATCAAGATTGAACAGATCCGGCCGCTCAGGGAACGATTGTCTTTGGCAAATTGGAATGGCGCAAGAGTCGTGTTGATTCCTGCAGCTGAAGAACTCAATCCTCAAGCGGCAAATGCCCTTCTTAAGTCCCTCGAGGAGCCGCCCGAGCAGACCTACTTTTTTCTTCTGACAACCCATTTAAGCCGAATTCTACCGACCATTCGTTCGCGCTGTCAGCTCATCCGGGTACCGACTCCTCTTGGTAAGGAGGGCTCGACTGAGGCGAATTGGGGTTTAGATCTCAATGACTCCGAAGCAAAGGAACTGGTTCAGCAAAATATTTCTTGGTGGACGGATGTGATTCGCGGGGCCCGTATGCCTGAAGATGAGAATTGGCGAGAGGTAGTCAAAGACAGGCAAGGCTTACAAAAGTGTGTTCAAATTTGGTCCCATCTCATCCATCGAGCTCGCCGAAAGGCCGCAGGACTTGAGGTCCCCCAGGGGCCAGACGCCTCTCTTCTAGAAGTTTTGTCATCGCGGGCGTTGGCCCTTGATCAAACCTGGATGGCCCTCTTGAATTTGAAGAGTGAGACAGAAGGCCAAGTGGATCGGCTCCTTGCGGCCGAGTGTTTTTGGCTCGGCTTAAGAGAGAGCTGGCAATGAGCACAGCGGTAAGATGGCTCGATGTCCATACACATCTCAATATGTTGGAGGTTACTCCAGATGAAGCGCTGAGCGATGCTCAGAAAGAAGGGGTTGATCAGGTCATAACTATTGGTACGTCTCCGGCGGATTGGCCAAAGGTTCTTGAATTGGCCAAGACCCATTTTCCAAGGGTCGCCTGCACCTTGGGTGTTCACCCGCACGAAGCTGAACTCTGGAACCCAACTGCAAAAAATGAGTTAATGGCCAATTTGAACCACGCCTATGTGATCGCTGTCGGCGAAATTGGGCTGGATTACTACTATGACAATGCTCCGAGAGAAATTCAGAAGGCCGCCTTTCGGGAGCAAATGGCAATTGCGGCGGCAGCTAGTCTTCCAGTAGAGATTCACACTCGGGATGCAGAGGAAGACACCTTGCTTATTCTTCAGGAGTTTCAAGGACGTGTCAGCGGATTGCTGCATTGTTTTACAAGCTCGTGGGCTCTCGCCGAGGGAGCCCTGAAGCTTGGTTATCACATCTCGTTTAGTGGCGTGGTGACCTTTAAAAATGCCGATGAACTGCGCGAAACTTGCCGCAAGGTGCCCTTAAATCGAATTCATGTTGAAACTGATGCCCCCTTTTTAACCCCAGCGCCCCATCGGGGACGTAAAAATTCTCCGGCTATGGTTGTACATACGGGTCAAGTGGTGGCCCGGGAGCAGGGAGTTAGTCTTGAGGCCTTGTCTGAAGCCACTCGGGCTAATGCGAGGACTTTGTTTAAGCGCTGGCCAGTTCCACAGACTTGAGCCAAGCGGTTGCCTCCTCGGCATATCCAGTATATTTTGACGCCGTTTTTGAAAAATGAAGGAGTTCATTGTGGCGAAAGTTCGCGTAGGTATTAATGGCTTTGGAAGAATTGGTCGGCTTGCGTTTCGAGCCGGATTTGAAAATGTCGAGTTTGTAGGTATCAACAGTCTTGATGATCCCAAGGGCATGGCCCACCTCCTCAAATATGATAGCACCCACGGCACATTTGCTGGTGATATTAAGGCGGAAGAAAAAGCCTTAGTGGTTAACGGAAAACGCATCCCGGTATCCGCGACTCGCAATCCCGCGGAGATTCCCTGGAAGGAATGGGGAGTTGATGTCGTTATGGAGTGTACGGGGGCGTTTAAGAATAAAGAAGACTTTCTCAAGCACATTCATGCAGGGGCAAAACGAGTGTTGGTGTCTGCTCCCGCTGACGGTGCGGATTTAACCATAGTCTACGGAATTAACCACAACTCCTATGATCCAGCGAAACATCAAGTGATCAGCAATGCGTCCTGCACGACGAACTGTCTCGCCCCGCTGGCAAAAGTTCTTCACGAGGCGTTTGGAATTGAGCAGGGAATGGTAACCACCGTTCACTCATACACCAATGATCAACAGGTGTTGGATGCGGGACACAAAGATTTGCGTCGGGCCCGCGCAGCAGCTCTGTCGATGATCCCAACCACAACTGGTGCAGCTAAGGCAGTCGGATTGGTTCTTCCCGAGCTGAA
>JAPKGD010000020.1 GCA_026648125.1 Bdellovibrionales bacterium
CCCAAGAGCTCTTGCACTTTGAGGCGAGGCGCCAAACGCACATCGCCGTAGGCCCAAAATAGTCCGATGATGCCAAGCGACACACTCACTGAAAGGATCAGTCCGTCGCGGTGCCCCAAATTCTGGCCCAAAACCATGATCACCAAAACAAGCAAAAGCACGAGTAGAACTGGGCGCCAAAGATATCGCTTCATGAAGACACTGTAGCGAGGCTTTAAGTCTTCTGACAAGAGACTTTGGCTCTAGCGTGCGGAGGCGAGACGAGTCATAATATCGAGGAATTATTCACGAACTATGAGGAGCAGCGGCGTGCAGGTTGATATTTTGGCATTAAATGAAGCCATCAAGAAAGAAAGTCAGTTTGTCGAAAAAGCCCTTACCGAGATTAGTAAGGTCGTCGTTGGCCAACGAGAAATGTGCGAAGGGATTCTCATGGGTTTGCTCACAGGGGGACATGTTCTTCTTGAGGGCGTTCCCGGACTGGCAAAAACGCTGACCATTAGCACGGTCGCCAAAGTCATATCTTTAAATTTTCAGCGCATTCAGTTTACGCCCGATTTGCTTCCGACCGACCTCATTGGAACAATGATTTTCAATCCAAAATCGGGAGAGTTCGCTCCTAAAAAGGGCCCGATTTTTACCAATATTGTACTCGCCGACGAAATCAATCGGGCTCCAGCCAAAGTGCAGAGCGCCTTGCTTGAAGCCATGGCCGAAAAGCAAGTGACCATTGGCGACACAACATACGCTCTAGAAAAGCCTTTTTTGGTTCTCGCCACGCAAAACCCCTTAGAGCAAGAGGGGACCTATCCTCTTCCTGAAGCGCAAATGGATCGCTTTATGTTTAAGATCGTGGTCACTTATCCTCGAAAAGAAGAAGAGCTTTCGATTTTGAACAAGATGTCTACCGACAACGCTCCGCAAGTTGAGACCATTATTTCTCGTGAGGATTTGATGCGCGCTAAAGAGCGTGCCGACATGATATATGTGGATGACAAGGTAAAGGATTATATTGTTGAAATTGTCCTCACCACTCGCCAGCCAGAGAGTTACGGTCTGGGGAACTTGCAAAACTTGATTAAAGTGGGCGGTTCACCACGGGCGACAATTTCTCTCACCCGTGCAGCAAAAGCTCATGCTTTTGTGCGCAGTCGGGGTTATGTCACGGCCGAAGACGTGAAGGCTGTCGCATATAACGTGCTTCGCCACCGCATACTCTTAACCTATGAGGCGGAAGCCGAGAATATTTCAACGGAAGAGGTCATCAAGGAGATTTTGAATCATATCGAGGTGCCTTAAGTGTCACTGCCTCCGGAAATTCTCAAATCTGTAAAGCTGCTCGAGATCAGCACGCGAAGATTGGTTAACAATCTATTTGCGGGCGAGTATCACTCGGCCTTTAAAGGGCAGGGGATGACCTTTTCTGAATTTAGAGAATATGTTCCGGGGGACGATGTGCGTGCGATTGCATGGTCCCTCACGGCGAGAACCGGCAAACCGTATATTAAAAAATATGATGAAGAACGTGAGATGACTCTGATGCTGGCGGTTGACGTCAGTGGCTCTGAAGACTTTGGAAGCAAAGAGTATTTTAAGGGCCAAATCATGACCCATCTCGCTGCCCTCCTCAGCTTTTCAGCGGCAAAAAACAAGGACCCGGTGGGACTCCTGCTGTTTTCGGATCAGGTGGAGCACTATGTTCCTCCGCGAAAAGGACGGGGCCAAGTGCATCGCATCTTGCGAGACCTTTTTTATTTTAAGCCCAAATCCAAGCGCACCAAGATTGAAGTGGGGCTCGAGTACTTGCAAGGTGTCCTTAAGAAGCGAGCAAACTTATTTATCTTTAGCGACTTTATGGATCAGGGATTTGATCAAGCGCTGCGCATGATCGGCAAAAAACATGAAACCGCCGCCGTGGTTGTGGCCGATCCTGCGGAGTTGAAGTTTCCGGACATGGGGCTCATTGACCTTGAAGACCCAGAGACGGGTGAAACCGTCACTATTGACAGCTCTTCGCCTCTCGTGCGTCGAGAGTACGAGCGCTTGGTGGCGGAGCAAAAGCAGCTTCGTGATCAAGAATTAAAGAGAGCGCAAGTGGAGCGCATTGATGTGGTTACGGATCAAGATATCGTGCAGCCGCTCGTGCGCTTTTTTCAGCGGAGACATCGCAGATGAGTGCGGGATCTTCGCCCTCGCAAGTGGATCCAACCACGGCTCCTGCGGAGATTCTTTGGCAATGCTCATTTGCTAAAGATGGGGAGGGCCCAGAGCTCAACTCACTCAGTGTGGGCGCAAAATTTTGGCTTAAGTGCTCAGGGCCTAGCATTCAAGGGTGGGCAGAAATACCTAAGTTGCAGTTTGCTAAACCAGAAGACGAGTTCTCGTTGGTGCTCCTTGAAATGCCACGAGCGACAAATAACGAAGCCAACTTTGTCGTAACTGGATACAAGCCTGGGGCGCACAGTCCTGAATTTGTATATCTGGATGAGGGAGCAAATCGAGTTCGAGTGGAAGGTCTTCAGTGGAATATCCCTAGCGTCGTCAAAAGTGAAAGTGGGGCACCACCGAAGCCGTATCCACCCTACGGTCCAATCATGCTCTCCTGGCCATGGTGGCTATGGGGTGGGATTGCCGCAGTTTTATTGTTGATCATACTTGCCGTGGTTTGGCGAACTCAGCGACATCTCGCCCGCAAGCGTCTCGTTGAACGTCTCCAGGCCAAGGGTTCAGCGCTCTCACCTTATGCACAATTTCACAAGGATTTGCGGCAACTTTTGCGCCTCTATCAAGGTCGAACAACCGCCGATGACCAGCATAAGCCGGAAGATTATTTGGACCAGCTCGATCGAGGATTTAGAACCTATTTGTCTCGTGCTCTTTTGGTGCCTGCAGAGGAGTGGGGCGATGGGGCCATTTTGCGTGACGTGAAAAAGCGGCATAAGCGAGCTTTTGAGGCGGCAGGAACACAGCTTGCGGACTTGTTGCATGAGTTGGGTCGGGCTCGTCAGGCCAAAAAACTGAGCTTTCGCGATTGTGAGCAGCTGCATGAGATGAGTCGCCGAGTGGCGGATCTCGTAGAACGGCAGCAGACGGGAAGAGGTGGTCGCGCATGACAACCTGGGCTTCAGCGTGGGCATTCATTCTTTTGCTCCCCTTGGTTGGTGCCCTTCTTTGGCGTTGGTGGCGAAAGAAAAATCACGCCACTCTCCAGTTTAGTAGCCTTCAGTTGCTGCTCAAGGCGAGTCGTGGTGTTCGGGCCCGAGTCGTCGAGCTGCCTTCGATATTAAAGTTTGTCGCGTTGGTTTTAGCAGTGGTCGCGCTTGCTCGCCCTCAACGGGCCGACACCAAGATTAAGCGCAACGTCGAGGGCATTGATATCATGATTGCATTGGATATTTCAGACTCCATGCTGATTGAAGATATGCAGCCCGAAAATCGAATGGAGTCCTGTAAGCTGATTATTAAACAGTTTATTGAAAAGCGGGTGAGTGATCGAATTGGCTTGGTTGTGTTCAGTGGTGAATCGTACACGCGCGTGCCTCTGACCTTGGACTATCCGCTCTTGCAAAAGAGTTTGGCAGCCGTAGAAACAGCCCGATACATCAAGATGGGAACTGCAATCGGTGTGGCTCTCGCCAATTCGGTTGCACGTTTGAGGGAGTCGACGGCAAAGAGTCGAGTGGTTATTTTACTTACTGATGGGGAAAATAACAGCGGCACGATTGATCCACAGACTGCTTTAGACATCGCAAAAGGTTACGGAATTCGCGTTTATACTATTGGTGCCGGTCAAGATGGTGACGCTCAATTGCCGATCTACATGGAAACTCCCACGGGAGAAAAAATTAAGCGATATCGGCCCATTCACTCCAATGTGAACGATGAGTTATTAGGTCGGATCGCCTCGGAGACCGGTGGCAAGTATTACCGAGCGACCACCACCGATGCTTTAAAGCGAGTTTTTGAGGATATCGATAGCCTCGAGAAAACTAAAATTGAAGTAAATCAGTACACGCGATACGCGGAACTTTTTCCGCCTTATCTTCAGTGGGCCGTGTGGCTTTGGCTTGCTGCGCTCTTGCTCGGTCAATTTATCTTGAGGAGGGGGCCATGATCGCAGATCGCTTTGAAAATCCAGCGGCTCTCCAGCTCCTCTGGCTTTTACCCATTATTGTTATAGCGGCCACATGGGTGGGACGCAGGCACGCTCGCCGCATATCCAACGCAATTCAAAGTAAATTATTGCCGCTCCTCACGGCGTCGGTTTCAACACGCAAGCGCCGATGGAAACTGGCGCTTGAAATTCTTGTCTTAGGACTATTCATCATTGCACTGGCCCGCCCTCAATCCGGTCAATCCAAGCAGAAGGTAAAATCCGAAGGTGTTGAAATCATGTTGTTGGTGGATGTTTCCAACTCCATGTTGTCTGAGGACGTGCGTCCGAATCGACTCGAGCTCGCCAAGAAGGAACTTTCGAGATTTATCGATTTATCGGGGGGCGACAAAGTGGGCCTCGTGGCTTTTGCCGGTTCGGCAGTGACGCTTTCGCCCTTAACCGCAGACAAGCCAGCTTTAAAAATGTTTTTGGATTCCCTTTCGCCCATCGCCGTAACTACGCAAGGTACAGATTTTCGTCGTGCTCTTGCTGAAGCGAAGTCCGCCTTTGAGCGGGGCGGCGTTGACCCAGGAGATGAAGGTTCAGTCACTCGGTTGGTGCTTGTCGCCTCGGATGGGGAAGACAACGAACCGGGGGCGATGGAGCTGGCCCGAGAGATGGCCGGCAAAGGTGTGCGGATTTTTTCGCTCGCCTTTGGAACCGAACGTGGGGGTAATATTCCCGTTCGAGATGATCGAGGAAATTTAGTCGGAACATTGCGAAGTAAGGATGGCAAAGAAGTGATCTCCACGGTTCGCGATGAGTCCTTAAGGCAGCTTGCAGAAGAGGGCCGAGGATCATTTTATCATGTTGCCTTTGGCGGTGATGCCATTCGCTCTCTCATTCAGGATTTGGGGCGTCTGCAAAAATCTCAGTTCGACGATGCGGAGATCACTAACTACAACGAAGATTTTCAGCCCTATTTGGTCTTGGCTCTTATACTCGCCTTGATTGAACTCCTGCTTTCCGACAGAAAGGGAGTGGGACGAATTTGGCGAGGACGCTTTGAGGTGGCCAAGTCATGATCGTGCTGATTTTGTTTTCTTTTTTGGTTTCTTCTGCCGAGGCGGCTGAATTTGGGGCCATCGTGCCCAACAATGAAGGAGTTCTTTCTCTCGTTAAAGAAAATCCCTATCAAGCCTATATGAAATTTGTAGAGGCTCTGGCTGAGGATCCCTTTGATCCAACCATTCGTCTAAATTTAGGCGTGGCCTTTGGCGCCAATAAAGAAAACGAAAAGGCACTCGCTGAATTTAAACAAGCCGAGGAATATGCCGGAGACAATCTTGAAATCAAATTTATGGCGAGATTCAATCAGGGCGTCATGCTCTCGGCCATGGGGGATGTGCCAGGGGCGCTCAAGGCCTATCAAGCGGCTTTAGATATTAATCCAACTTCTGTGGAAGTAAAGACGAACATTGAACTCCTTTGGCAAAACCAGGGAGGCAAAGGCGGAGGCGGAAAGAGCGATAAAAAGAATCAGGACAAGAATGACCAGGGCGAAGGCGGTGAGAATGAAGACCAAAAGGATAAGGAGCCCAAAGACGATCAAGGGCAAGAAAAGGAAAACCAGCAGAAGCAGCCTAAGCCTTTTGATAGTAAGGATTTAACGCCAGATACGGTAAAGAAGATTCTCGAGGAATTGAAAGCCCAGGAACAAAGAGTTCGTGCCGAGCATTATGGAAAGGGCGCGAAGGAGAGACCACGTGATAAAAATTGGTAAGTTGCTGACGAGAAGAATATGTATTTTTGCTTCGATCTTCGCCTCGACGCTTTCTTATGCAAACAACTTAAAAGTTCAGTCCACGGTCGATCGCAATGAGATGGGGGTAGGAGACACCTTTACACTTTCTGTCGAAGTGAGCTCGGATAGCAGTTTAAATGTGGAAGATCCGAGGCTACCGGATTTGCAAGCTTTTGAACTGTTGAACCAATGGTCAGGCGTAGAAAGCCGCTCGACGTTTTCGAATGGAACTTTCGAAGTGGTTCAATCGAAGACCTTTAATTACATGCTCGCTACGACCAAGGCGGGAACATTTTCGATCGCGCCGATTCAAGTAGTGGTCGAGGGAAAAGCCTATGCAACAAAGCCCATTCAAATAAAAGTGTTGGAGGGAGTGCAAGTCCCTCAAGCGCGTCGACGTGGTGGTGGCAACACTCCCCCGGGTTCAATTGATGATGTAGAAGATCTGTTTAATCAGCTTTTGCGACGGCGTATGGGGCCTGGGATGGGTGACCAGGCCGTCAATCCCAATGAGGCCTTCTTTATCAAAGTCGAAAACGACAAGAAAAAGGCCTTTGTGGGAGAGCAGATTACGGCCACTTGGTGGCTTTATACTCGAGGCCAGATTCATGACATTGATACTTTAAAATACCCCAGTTTGACCGGCTTTTGGAAAGAAGAGATTGAACTCGCCACGCGCTTAAACTTTCAACAAGATGTCGTTAATGGCGTTGTCTACCAAAAGGCATTGCTCGCTTCATATGCATTGTTTCCGATTAAGGCAGGCACAGCAACGATCGACCCTTACAAAGCGAAGTGCACGGTTACAGTTCCAAGTAACTTTGGCTTTTCTCGTCCCTATCAGTTTACTAAGGCCTCGCCGCCAGTGAGCGTAGAGGTTCAAGATATACCCGTAGACGGGCGACCGGCGGACTTTACCGGTGCAGTGGGGCTGTTCCAGGCTTCTGTCTCTGTGGATCAAAGTACCGTGGTTGCGAACCAGCCCCTGACCCTTAAACTCAAATTTGAGGGCCGAGGAAATGCAAAGCTCATCGATCTTCCGCCTCTGAACTTTCCGCCAACGATCGAAATCTATGACACCAAATTCGACGCAAAGTTCTTTAGAGAAGGAACAAGCTACAAAGAGTTTTCCTTAACTTTGATTCCACGGCAGCCGGGGCCATTGACGATACCAGCTCTTTCGATATCGGCCTTCGATCCTCAAAGTGAGAAGTTCTATAGCGTTGCGGCCCAGCCCTTGACGATTAACGTGTTGCCTGGCGCTGCGCCTCAGGCTCTGGCGGGATCGGGAAATCTGTCTCCCTCAGAAAAGGGTTCAGCGCGTTTGGAGCCCACGCTACCATTGCCGAAAACAGAGTGGCAAGATGGGGCTGGAGTGAGCTTTATTCCGGGATGGCTCCTTTGGACTATTATCTATGTCTTTACCCTGGCTTTATTGGCGGGGCGCTGGCTTCAGGTCGGTGAATTTTTTGTCAAAGGTGAGGATATTCGCAAAGAAGTGAAGATCCGTTTGGCCTCGATGCGTAGTGCCTCAGGAAAAAATGAATGGCGCCGGGTGGGAACAGAGGGTACCAACCTGATCTATTACGTGTTGGGTGAGTTGTCAGGCGTCGGCGGAGCTGGTCAGGAGTTAAGTAAGTTAATGCAAACTGTCCCGCCAAGCGTAAGGAGAGAACTGGCTGAGCCCACCTCTAAGATATTGGGGCAACTTGAACTCTTGAGTTTCGCCCCTGAGGGATTAGTCGGTGCGCGAAAGGAGCGAGCTGCGCTCAACACGTTAATTAAAGAGGTGGATCAATTGGTTGGTCGAGCGATTAAATTGGCCAAGCGTGAATTAGATCAAGGCGAGCAAAAAGCGGTGCGGGATGAGGCAAAAAGTTAGAATTCTAGTTTTCATATTAGCAGCGCTATCATCTGTGGCTTCTGCAGCTAAGCTCCGCAGCGTTTCGTTGTCGAGTGACCAAGATTGGAATGCTCCGCGATGGATGTTTGAGGCGAAGACAAAGGTTAAAGGGCCTCAAGTCGTTCGCCAACTTGTGGAGCTCAGGCGTGAAGAGATGGCAAAGAACTTTTCTCGCTGCCTGACACTTTCAAGACAGCTTGCGCCCTCGGCACCAGGCTTAAGAATGTGGCTTGCAGCAGCCGAATTGGATTGCGCAACGCAAGCGGCAAGGGCAAGTGGGGGGCAAATTGCTGATCTCACTAGTGCTTTGGGTAAAATCGATAAGAATCCAAATTGGCTGTTAGTCGGCGGAGCAAAGCGAGTTCTGAAGGCACTTTATCTCGAAGGAATGGTGGTTAAGTTTGAGTTGCAGAGTCGCAGTGAGAGAAGGGCGGCTTGGGTGACTTACGATCAGCTCACGAATTGGAAGGATTCACTCAGCAAGGATCAGCTTGCTCGAACTTTTCGCTCGGCAGGTGAGCTGGCCTTTGTGGAACAAAATCTAACCATGACCATCGATTTTTTTTCGAGAAGTTTGGATGAAAAGGAATCACAAGAATTAAGGCGCCGACTGGTTTCTATTCGCTCCAATATCGTTGGCAAAAAAGACGAGAGCAAAGAGGAGGTCGCAGAACCCACAGGAACGCCCGAGGCAAATGGTGAAGAGATGGAAATTGTCTCCCGGATGCAAGTGGCGATTAAGAGTGGGGATCTGTTGCCGGCGATTGAAGATGGAATGCGTCTGATTGAAAAATTTCCGGGCAGTCAGTCGGCGAAATGGGCTTCTGACCGCGTACTTGAAATCTATCTTAGTCTTGGCGCAAAAAGTGATGGAGAGTACCCAACTTTAAGAAAAAGAGCTGTTGAGATCATGGTTCGCGGTGATGCCGCTCGAGTTTACCGGTGGGCCAACAATGCCTATGTAAAAGGTTTCTACTCTGATGCTCAGCGATTGGCCGAGACCTCTGCAAATAAATATGGTGGACAACCCGACTCAACCAAAGCGCTGGTTCTCGCTGGAAATTCTGCGTTCTATTCGGGCGATCAGAGTGGCGCGGCAAAATGGTTTGAGCGACTGGTCAATGAGCACAATGGCACAGACGACTCTCGGCAAGCTCTCTTTCGTTTGGGTTTAATGCGTTTTCGCGAAAAGAAATGGGGTGAGTGTTCCGCCTATATGGAGCGACTTTTGGCTCTCGCGCCAAATACGGATTGGGAATATATGGCGCTTCATTGGCAGTGGCGAGCTCAGCAAAAGCTGAATCTTGAGGCGAGCCAAAAAATCGCTACAAGACTCGTAGAAAGATACCCACTGACCTACTACGGACTACGTGCGCAAGCGGAACTCAATGGTGGATGGATAAAGACAAATGAAAAAAAGACGGCGGCACTCAAGTCGGATATGTGGGTCAGTGAATCTCAGGGTCAAGCATGGGAGAGAGTGCAGCTGTTGCTTAGGGCGGGTTGGTTTGAAGAAGCTCAAGCTGAAATTGGAGAATTACCAGAGCCCCTCTCTGCCGAAGATCGGGTAGTAAGAGCGAGATTGCTTGCCGCAGCCTTTGACCATTATAGTGCCATCAAATCCCTTAACGATGTTTGGACTGAGCGGCCTGATTTGTTTCAGTGGTCTTTGGCTCGATCGGCTTTCCCCTTGGAATATTCGACATCCATTGACAAGGAAAGCGGATCGAACGATCTCGATCCCGATTTAGTCAGGGGTCTCATCCGCCAGGAAAGTAGTTTTAAATCTTCTGCTCTAAGCACTTCAAACGCCTATGGAGTGATGCAAATTCTTCCGGCAACGGCCCAAGAAGTGGCCGGTACAAAATGGCGGCCCGCCCTTGTTCTGCCTGATGACCTCTTTAATCCAGAGGTTAATATTCGAATAGGATCCATCTACTTGGCGAGAATGATTCGAGCCTTTAAGGGAAATGTTCCTCTTGCATTGGCTGCTTATAATGCAGGCATTGGACGGATGAGAAAGTGGATCGCTTCACGGCCAGACCTCGGCGACATAGAAAGTCGCACCACTTCAGCCCCCGAGGATGAAATTTGGATTGATGAGCTTCCCTGGGCGGAAACAAGCTTTTACGTAAAAGCCATTTTGCGCAATTTAATGGTCTACGAGGTGCTTAAGAGCGGAGAGTTTAAGCTTCCAGACCCAGTCTGGGCTCGGGCTATACCCTAAGTCCAGATGCTCACGAATTAGGCATACATTCGTGGTAGCCTTTGGTTATGACGCGACCTTACCTGGTTGCTCCAAAGGGCAAAAATCACTTAGACTTAACAGATATGGCAAAGAGAAATTTTTTAGCGAGCCCTTGGGTAGCTGTGTCACTTGGTTTACTGCTTTCAGCCTGTGCAACACGGCCGGTCATGAGGGGGAGTGGCGAATCGCCGGAGGTGCAGATCTCTGGGGTTGAAGATCCATCACGCGAAGTGATGGCGAATATCTCCAAACCCTACCAAAGTCCGCTCGGTGATATTCCTTTGGACGTAACGCCATTGACGGAACAGTGGATCAAGTACTTTCAGGGCCGAGGCCGTAGATATATGGAAGTTTACTTGCAGAGATCCTCTCGCTACTTGCCCATGATGAAGAATACTCTGCGAGAGAACGGACTTCCGGAAGATCTTGTTTATGTATCTTTGATTGAATCGGGTTTTAGTCCATTGGCTCACAGTCATGCGAATGCGGTGGGCTATTGGCAATTCATTCGAGCGACGGGCAAAAGATACGGATTAACAGTGGACCCTTTTATTGACGAACGCCGAGACCCGGTATTGTCAACTCGGGCCGCCGCCGAATACTTCAAAGCGCTTTACAATTTGTTCGGTTCTTGGCACCTGGCTCTCGCTTCATACAATGTGGGCGAAAACCGCGTAAAAAGAGCGGTGATGAAATACTACACTCGGGATTTCTGGGAACTCGCAAAAAGACGTAAGGCGTTTCCTAAAGAAACAAAACATTACGTGCCCAAGTTTATTGCGGCCACTCTTATTGCTAAGAACCCAGAGAATTATGGTTTTACCTCAATTAACTATGAGCCGCCCTTGGCATTTGATACGGTCGCGTTGGTTAATCCCATCAGCATGGCTAAGCTTGCGCAGACCATGAATGTCGATGAAAAAGAATTAAAGTTATTGAACCCAAAATTTCGTGGCGATTATGTGCCCCAGTATCGCGGTGGAGAAACTGTCATTCGGGTTCCCGTGGGCATGACTCAAGTTGCGACCGCGGCGATTCCAGCATCGCTTAGCGCACAGCCAAAGGTGATTTCAGCTGATTACTATTTCTATCGGGTTAAGCGCGGCGATTCTCTATCCACAATCGCTCGAAAGCACCGCACCTCGATTGCAACTCTTCGTCGCCTTAACAATCTAGGAAATCGTTCGCTACTCCGCGTGGGTCAGCGGCTCCGAGTACCAGACCGGGGAGGCTCTTACGTTTCTTACGAAATGCCTACATCAGAGAGTGGCAAAGTGGCGTCTGAGCAAACAGAAGAGAGTCAAACGAGTTCGGCAAATGATTCCGCTGCGACCACTTCTGAAGTCCACGTGGTCCGCCGCGGAGAGAATCTGACCCTGATCGCCAGAAAATACGGTCTGTCCGTCAATCAGCTTCGTCGTCTCAATAAGCTGAGCAACAGGGCTATCTTGCGTGCGGGACAGACTTTGCGACTCAAAGAAGACGAGCCTGCAGGTTCCGATAAGTCGAGCTCAGTGCAAAATTCAAAGAGATCCCCCGTGACTAATCGATCGCGAAATTTGGCGAGCCGATCAAGGACCAAAGGCACTCAAAAAATGGTCAAGGATGTGGTGAAACGGTCTAAAGCCCTTGCGAAATCAGCGCGACGACATAAGGTGCGGCGCGGTGA